>NZ_JASPKB010000008.1:0-151909 GCF_030232515.1 Corynebacterium sp. MSK004
AGTGTCCAAGACCTCCATGGATTCCGTGTCCAAAAAGACACCGGACTCCATGTCCAAAAACCCTATGGACATAACACTGCTAGCCCAGCTGAAACAGCATTGTGGGCTTTGGCGGTCAGTGCTCGGTGGCTTTCGTCGTTCCACAAGGTCCCGCGAGGTTGCCGTGCCCCGTCGAACCCCGCCGGAGGCACAGCGCTGCGCGCTCAATACTTTCGACGAATGCGCTATTGTTTAAGATATTCTCTTAATACATCCTTATTACCGCGTCTAAACCTATGTGGCTACGCACCGCCCACAACGCAGAAAGGTAAGCCCACGTGAGGGACCTAGTTGACACCACGGAAATGTATCTGCGCACCATCTACGAGCTCGAAGAGGAAGGCATCACTCCCCTCCGCGCACGGATCGCAGAGCGTTTAGAGCAGTCTGGGCCAACCGTATCTCAGACCGTGGCTCGTATGGAGCGCGATGGCCTGCTCCACGTGCGCACTGATCGCAGCCTCGACCTCACCCAACAGGGCCGCGAATTGGCAACCAACGTCATGCGCAAGCACCGCCTAGCTGAACGCTTGCTCACAGACGTCCTTGGACTGGATATCGACAAGGTCCACGACGAGGCCTGCCGGTGGGAACACGTCATGAGTGAAGAGGTAGAAAAGCGCGTCGTCGCGGTATTGGAGGATTCCTCGCGCTCACCATTCGGCAACCCCATCCCAGGCTTGGCACAGTTGGGTACGACCCCGGTGGAGCTCGACTTGGGAACCCGCGCCATCGACCTCCCTACGGGACAAGAAACTGAAGCCACCATCGTGCAAATCAATGAGGTTTTGCAGGCCGATAGCTCGACCTTCGATGATCTTTATTCCTGCGGAATCCAAATCGGTTCGCAGGTGACGGTGGTCAATGAGAGCGGAACCATTACGCTGACGACGAAATCTGGGCATACCGTCGAGCTTGTCGACGAACTCGCCCACGCCATCCGAGTTAAGGAGAAGTAATACGATGAAGCTGTTAGTTACCGGTGGTGCCGGATATGTCGGCAGTGTGTGCGCGGCAGTCTTGGTCGAAAAAGGCCACGACGTCACCATCATCGACAACTTCTCTACCGGCAACCGCGAGGCCATCCCAGAGCAGGCACGTCTCGTTGAAGGCGACGTCGCTGATGTCGCCCGTGAGGTGTTGTCTGAAGGTGGATTCGACGGCGTGCTGCACTTTGCGGCGCGTTCCCTCGTCGGTGAATCCGTTGAAGCCCCCGCTGACTATTGGCAGCATAATGTCGTAACCACGCTGACGCTCCTGAACGCCATGCGGGAATTCGAGGTCACAAACCTCGTCTTTTCCTCGACCGCGGCAACCTACGGCGAGCCGGCGCAAGTGCCAATTACGGAGTCGATGCCTACGCAGCCAACGAATCCCTACGGCGCCTCCAAACTCGCAATTGACTACATAATCACGTCGTATGCCACTGCCTACGGCCTTGGGGCGACCTCCTTGCGCTACTTCAATGTCGCCGGAGCCTACGGCACCATTGGAGAAAATCGCGAAGTAGAAACCCACCTCATTCCCCTCGTCCTGCAGGTAGCGCTGGGGCATCGCGACAAGATTTTCATCTTCGGCGATGACTACGACACCGCCGACGGCACCGCGGTTCGGGATTACATCCACATCCGAGACTTGGCAGAGGCCCACGTCCTAGCGCTGGAGAGCAACGCCGCAGGAACGCACCGCATCTACAACCTTGGCTCCGGGGATGGCTACTCTGTCAAACAGGTCATTGAGGCCTGCCGTGAGGTCACCGGTCACCCCATCCCGGCTGAGCTTGCACCTCGCCGCGCTGGGGATCCCGCAACACTCGTGGCTTCCTCGGAAAAGATCAAATCCGAGCTCGGGTGGAACCCCAGCCGCACCGATCTAACCACCATCGTGACAGACGCGTGGACCTTCACCCAGCAGCTCGGCGAGCGTGCACATTCTGCGCATCGCTAGCCGCATCCTCTGAATGCTCCTCCCCTTCCCCTATAGCGTTTTCATAGGCTTTGAGGGCGCCTGTATGAATTGAGTCCCGAATCTTTTCGTGGAGGCCATGACGGTATGCCTGGCACAGGAGTGAGCCTAGGCGGTGGCTGGGAAATTCTTCCACGACGAGCTGCAATGCAGGGCCGGCGAGGATATCCCACTCCTGTTCCAGCTGCGCCAGTGCAAAGAGAGTCAGCGCGTTTGCCCGCAACTCGCCGCCGAATGTCCGCGCCGCCGCCAGAAGGAGATGCGCTCCCGTTTCGCCCGACGTCGCGCACACGTCCACGACGAGGTCGCGCGTCCACGTCGTCGACAGCCACACAGCACAGGTTGCCAGCAGCTCACTGTCCTGCTCAGCCTCCTCCACCGAGGCCACCTGGTGAAGCGCCCACCGAGCATCGTCGAGCAAGTGATCCAAGAGGTCCTTTCGTTTCTTTCCCCGCGCAGCTGCTACCTGCGCACGATACTGCGTCGCCGCATCTCGCGCTTGCCGCGCCAAGGCATCGGCTTCGGCAGCATCCAAATACTGGTTCCCTGCGGCAAAGACAGCAAAGAACTCCTCCCTATTGAGCTCCGGTACAACATTGTGGTCGACGCAAGAGCGCATCGAGGGGGCGTCGGTCAGCGCCGGTATTGTCCCCTCAACCCACTTCTTCATTGGCCCGCTTCCATCCGCGTTGACGGTTCCGTGCAACAACACGTAGCCCTCATGTTTGGTGATTTCCCGGGTATGCCACGCAGCGTCGACCTCCAGCCCGTCCTCGGCGCGGTCTAGGCTATACAGCCAGTGAACCACCTCCCTGAGCTCGGTGAGGGGACGCTTCGAAATAAGGAATGCAAACACACCTTCGCGGGCGTGCTCGGCCAGTAACGGCGAGATGTCCGCTACTGCCCCTTGGGCATCTGCGATGTCGACGCGAGCAAGCGGGCCCATTGCTGGGCCCCGCGGGGTGGTATCGATAGCCATGAAAACCACCGATTCAGTGGGATAGAAGCCTAGGAGGCCAGGAATGTTTGCGAGGAGGTGACCTGGGGTCGTTATCGGTGGAGTGCGGTCTGTATGCGTTGAGAGTGTGTTCATACCCTGTAGCCTGAACCACACCTACCTCGGTTCGCTAGAGCACTAAGACCGTCCACGGCACATCTGTGGATAACGAGTCCGGGCTAGTATGCAGTCCACTGGAAGTAGCCCGGTTTTCCACACCCAGCAAGTGGAATCCTGGCACAACCAGCCTCCATATGGCATGCTTGAACGATCATCACAGGTTTCCTGCGGGAACCCCCCGCGCGCACGGACCAGCTACGCGTTCGCCCCGGACGCACAGTCGCCTCGGGGAATAGGCGGCAAGTTTTAAGCGTTGCATGTCACAGAACACTGATTGAGGTCGTACGCTCGAAAACAAGCACACGGCTAGAAGGAGGAGTCACAACCATGCAGGAAGAACAGCGCCGCATGTACGAGCTGGAGTACCCCGCTCCAGTGGTCAAGGATGATTCCACTCCAGGCGCAGGCCCCACAATGATCGTTGCCATGAATGGCTACGCCGATGCAGGCCAGGCCGTTGAAGCCAGCGCTGATCACCTCAAAGCCGCGTTGGAAAACCGCCAGCTGGCCTCGTTTAATAACGACGAACTCATTGACTACCGTTCACGCCGCCCTGCCGTCACTATCGACCATGACCGCACCGTGGAGATTGAGAACACGGATTTGGGCATCAAGGTATTGCGGGATAATTCCGGCACGCCTTTCTTGCTGCTGTCCGGACCGGAACCGGACTTGCGGTGGGAGGCTTTTACGGATGCAGTAGTGAACTTGGTTGAAAAGTTCGATATCAAGAACACCATCATGCTCTACTCCGCGCCCATGCCGGTGCCACACACCCGCCCCACGGTGGTCACTGCGCACGGCAATGCCCCGGAACTCCTTAACTCTATGGTGCGCATGGAATCCACCATGATGGTCCCCGGCGCAGCCGCCCTGTATATTGAGCGTGCCTTGGATAAGAAGGGCCGCCGCGTGGCCGGCTATACCGCGCATGTGCCGCACTATCTGGCGGCCTCGCCTTATCCAGCGGCCACGCTCCGCCTTCTGGACTCGGTTGCCTCAGCAGTCGACCTCAACATTCCCTTGGGCAGCTTGGAGGCAGACGTCGCTCGCGTCAACCAGCAGCTCGAGGAGCAGGTGACGGATTCTGAAGAGATCGCGGGCGTGGTCCGCCAGTTGGAAGAGCAGTACGACGCTTATATGGAGCGCTACCGTTCCCGCCATCCGCAGGCCATTATGCCGGGTGAAGAGCACATGCCTACGGGCGAGGAGATCGGAGCAGACTTCGAGGCTTTCCTTGCCGGGCTCGATGACAACCCGGATATCCTCTCTGAAGACATCGACGACCGCGAGGATAACTACGGGCGCGACGAGGGCCCCGGCTCAGACATGGACGATGACGTCTAACCTCAGATAAGCTCAACACGCCGCGGCTGTCGAGGGTCTCGGTCTTTCACAGCCGCAGGGCGGAGACTTATGATCTAAGGCTTTCGCCTAAGGTGGGATGGGTGAACCTTTCTCAGATGTTGCCCGATCTCGCCGAAGTCCCCGAGTCGATGGTTGATGAGGCCATCTGGGACACGTTTTTATCGTGGACCTCCAGCCGTGGAATCTCGCTTTATCCGGCGCAGGAAGAGGCCTCTTTAGCTATCCTCGCGCAGGATAATGTCATCTTGGCCACGCCTACCGGGTCCGGTAAGTCCATGGTGGCCAACGCCGCCCACTTCATTGCTTTGGCACGAGGGCAGCGCAGTTTTTATACCGCCCCGATCAAGGCCTTGGTGAGCGAGAAATTCTTCGCTCTCTGTGAGATTTTTGGCCCAGAAAACGTTGGCATGATGACCGGTGATGCCACGGTGAACGGTTCCGCGCCCATCATTGCTGCGACCGCGGAGATCGTCGCCAATATTGCACTGCGTGATGGCGCGGAAGCTGCCATCGATCAGGTGGTCATGGATGAGTTCCACTACTATTCTGAGCCGGATCGCGGTTGGGCCTGGCAGGTTCCGCTGTTGGAATTGCCGAAGGCACAGTTCTTGCTCATGTCCGCGACCTTGGGCGATACGACGTGGCTGGAGAAGGACTTAACTGAGCGCACCGGACGCACGACGACGCTCGTGGCTGGGACAACCCGCCCAGTCCCGTTGGACTTCTCTTACGTCTTTTCCGCTGTCCATGAAACCATCGAGGATTTGCTCGCTGGTGGCAAGGCTCCTGTCTACGTTGTCCACTTCTCCCAGCGCGAGGCCTCAGAGCGCGCGCAAGCATTGACGTCGCTGTCAAAGATCATCACCCCAGAGGAGAAGGAGTCCATTGCCGCTGAGCTCGCGGGATTCCGATTCACCACGACGTTCGGCAGGGACCTGTCTAAGCTGCTTCGCAAGGGAATTGGTGTGCACCATGCCGGCATGCTGCCGAAGTATCGGCGCTTGGTGGAGCGGCTGGCCCAAAAGGGTCTACTCAAGATCATTTGCGGAACGGATACCTTAGGTGTTGGCATCAATGTTCCGATCCGCACGGTGTTGATGACGGGCCTGGCCAAGTATGACGGAACCCGTCAGCGGATCCTCAAGTCCCGCGAGTTTCACCAGATTGCCGGTCGCGCCGGCCGCGCAGGCTATGACACGGAAGGCACTGTCGTCGTCGAGGCACCGGAGCACGAGATCGAAAACGCCAAAGCGCGGCGGCGCGTGGGCGATGACCCGGCGCGCCTAAAGAAGCTGAAGAAGAAGTCCGCGCGCGACGGTGAGGTCTCTTGGTCGGAGCAGACCTATGCCCGGCTTATCGACGCCGAACCGGAGCAGCTCACTTCCCAATTCCGGGTCTCCAATTCCATGCTGCTCAATGTGCTCGCCCGCCACGGCAACGGCTACGAACACCTAAAACACCTGCTGCGTACGAGCCACAACACGCGTGCGCGCCAGAACGAAGACATCTTAACGGCGCTGAGCCTGTTTCGAGGGCTTCTCAATTCAGGCGTGGTCCAAAAATCCACCAAGGGTCTCGACATCTATGGACGCCCGTACCACGTGGTGCGGGAAATGCCGCGCGATTTCGCCTTGAACCAACCTTTGGGGCCCTTCGCGTTGGCGGCACTCACCTTGCTGGATCCGGAATCGGACACCTATGCCCTCGACGTCATCTCGGTCTTCGAGGCGGTGCTCGATGATCCTCGCCAAGTCCTAATTGCTCAGCAAAAGCAACGCCGTGGCGAGGAGATCGCGGCGCTCAAAGCAGACGGGGTGGACTACACCGAACGCATGGCCATCGTGGAAGACATCACCTGGCCGAAGCCACTCGAAGAGCTCTTGGAGCAGGCCTACGACACTTTTTGCGAAACCAATCCTTGGGCCAAGGAATTTGAGCTGCGTCCTAAGTCTGTGGTTCGCGACATGCTAGAGAGCGCCATGACCTTCTCCGACCTTGTCGCCACCTACGGACTCGCCCGCTCTGAAGGCGTCATCCTGCGCTACCTCACTGATGCTTGGCGCACGCTCAAGCAGTCGATCCCTGCCGAGTTCCTTACCGAGGAGCTCGAAGACATCATCGTCTGGCTCGGAGAACTTATCCGCCAGGTTGATTCTTCGCTCGTCGACGAGTGGGCTGAAATGGCCGGCGAGGACTCCCCCATTTCCCAGGCGGATTTGGACCGCGAATTGGCCTTCGGCGTTGAGGATCCCACCGCCTTGACAGCCAATCAGCGCGCCTTTGGCATCATGGTGCGCAACTACTTCTTCCGGCTCGCGCAGCTCTTTGCCTTGGAGAAGGAAGATCGCTTGGCAGATTTGTTGGATTATTTGGAGGAGATCCCCGACTTTGGCCAAGCTCTCGATGACTACTTCGATGACTACGATGACATCGATACTGGGCCAGCAGCACGGGGGCCGGAGTACTTTGTCATGGACAAGGGCGACAAGGGCTCAGGGGCTCGTGGCGTCGGGGGTTCACGATCGTGGACCGTCCGGCAGATCCTCAAGGACCCAGAGGGAGACAACTCCTACCACATCGTTGGCACTGTCGATTTGGATGCCTCCGATGAGGCTGGTGAAGTCCGGCTGTCCGAACTACGCGTGGAATACTAGGGAATTTAAATACGCCCTTTCTTTGTTATTATTCTCCGTCAACCGCATATTATGCGTATGATTGGGGAATGAGTACGCCACAGCAGATAGACGAACGCCAGCTTTCCCCCATCCCTCACGCTAGCGCCGCGCCCGCGGCCGAGCATCTCACTCTCGGGTCCTTCACCATGAAGGTTCTCAACGGTATCTCGATCGCCGTCGTCGTGTCGCTCGTCCCGCAGGCCTTGCTCGGCGAGTTGGCCAAGGCGCTGCTCCCCTTCTGGTCCGGCGCGTCCACTGTAATAGCGCTGACGGGTCTAGCCGCCAGCCTTTTGCCGGTGATGATTGGTGTCCTCGTAGGCATCGAATTCAAGATGACACCGATTCAGACCGCAGCCGTGGGGATTGCTTCCTTCTGCGGCTCCGGGGTGGCCACCGTCAATCCCGAAGGCGGCTTCTTCCTCAAAGGCACCGGGCTCGTCATCAACTCTGGATTAACCGCAGCCATGGCAGTTGGTTTGCTCCTTTTCATCGGCGATAGGCTCAAGAATTACTCCATCTTGTTGCTTTCCACCATTGTGACGCTCGTTGCGGGCAGCATCGGGTGGGTTATCACCTTCCCCATCGTCAAGGTCTTTACGCTGTGGCTTGGTGACCTCGTAAACGGTGCGACAACTTTACAGCCGGTCCTCATGGGTGTAGTCCTCGCTGTTCTTTTTGCAGTCATGATCGTCTCCCCAGTCTCCACCGTCGGCATTGCTACCGCCATCTTTATCGACGGCATCGCCTCTGGCACCGCTAACCTCGGAGCCGTTGCTGCGGGGTTCACGCTCCTCGTTGCCGGCTGGCGCGTCAACGGCTTCGCCACCTCCATCCTGCATGTTCTGGGCTCTCCCAAAGTGCAGATGGCCAACATGTTGTCCAAGCCGGTCACCTTCCTTCCCGTTATTTGCTCCGCCGCAATCCTGGGCGCAGTGGGTGGGGCTCTAGGGATCTCAGGAACACCAATCTCCGCCGGTTTCGGAATTTCCGGGCTCATGGGCCCGCTGGCGGCCCTCAACTACGAAGGGTGGGGATGGAGCGCCGGCAACGTGATGATCATTACCTTCGTATATGTCGTTCTTCCCCTCGCCCTTGCGCTGCTCTTTTGCTGGCTCTTTGAAAAGGTTCTGCACTTAACCAAATCTGAATACTTTTCCCTCGATTTCAAGTAGCGACATGGGGAGTACAGTGGGCGCCACTATGACTAACCCAAAATCCCCAGCCACCAGCATCCACCTTGCCGGCGTTAGTTTTGAGACGCATGAGGACTCAGTCACTGTGCATTGGCTCCTCGGAGGCATGCCCCACCACCGTGACGTCGTCTTTAAGCTGCACACCCTCGACCTTCAGCTCATCGCCCACTTCGAGCAAGCCAACCTCAGCTCGATGGAGATCGCTTCATACGGAGAAGACACGAGGGACGCCCACCGTCCAGTTGATTATCAATACAACTACTCCCCCGAGGCGCTCGCTATCACGCTGCCCACCGCCCACTTTAATCTAAAAGAGGAAGTCTTCACGATGGGCCTGTCAGTGGACGGCATCCCCTGCGGTGAGTGGACCGGAACAATTACCTAAGCCTTCACTCCCTACACACAGCGAAGCCTATACACGCTTTACAGGACTCTGACCAGCGACGATACTGGAGTAAGAACAGTTCTCTAGGAGTCAGGAGCTGGAAATGGCACACCATGTCAATGAGCCCCATGGCGATTCACACAACGCGCGGTTAAATTCCCTTCGGGCGGGAGTTCTCGGCGCTAATGACGGCATCGTCTCCGTCGCCGCACTTCTGCTCGGCGTCGTGGGGTCGGGGGCGTCGGCAAGCGCCATCCTCACCGCCGGCTTGGCCGCAACCGTATCGGGAGCCGCGTCGATGGCGCTGGGAGAATACGTCTCGGTGTCAGCGCAGCGTGACTCCGAACGGATGATGATAGCCAAGGAGACCCGCGAGCTGGCAGAGCTTCCTGAGCAAGAACACGCGGAACTCGTTTCCATGTTGGCTGACTACGGCATGAACACCACTACCGCAGACACCGCAGCACATGAGATCGCCGCCAAAGATAGGCTCTTGGAGGCACACCTGAGGCTGGAAATGGGAATCGATGGTGAGGACCTGACGAACCCTTGGCACGCCGCTTTCTGGTCGGCAGTATCTTTCCTTGCCGGTGCAGCGCTGCCCCTCCTGTCAATCTTTACAGCCCCGATGAGCATGGCCGCAGCAGTCGTCGCCGTGATCACTCTCATTGCCCTGGCAATTACGGGCTACGTGTCTGCTCGCCTCGCCGGTACAAATGCCGCACGTTCCGTCTTCCGCCTCGACATTGGTGGAGCGCTCGGGCTAGCCATTACCTATGGCATCGGCGTTGCCTTCGGCGGGGTCATCCGCTAGAAGGCCGCAAACCTCCCCAGCCCTTTGAGGCACAAAAAGTCCCACTCCCCTGTACATAATCACGGGAGTGGGACTTCTCTATCGTGCGCCTAAGAAGGCATGCTGTTTATCTACTCAGCGGAGCGCACAGCCTCAGCCTGCAGCGCCTGCGCCACAGCCTGAACAACGCCTGCGACCTTGACGCCTTCCCAAATCTGCTCCTTGGTCACGCCCTCCTCCAACAGAGTATTGGCGTGTGCAGTCAGGCAGTGCTCGCAGCCATTGATAGCAGAGACAACGGTGCTCCACAGCTCAAACGTTGCCTTGTCTACGCCAGGCTTAGCAATGATGTTCATGCGCAGACCGAACTTGACCTGCGCGAAATCATCGCCCAACCAGCTCTTTGCGCGGTAGGCCACGTTATTCATAGCCATCACCGTGGCGGAGCCGAGAGCTGCGTCAACTGCCTCTTCGCTGAGGTGCTCGCGGGCTTCCTCAAGAATCTCCTTCAGGACCAGATCATTACGGGTGGCGGCCGCAGCAGCGACCAAGCTGCCCCACAGCTGCTCCTCATTCAGCTCGGTCGTACGCGTCAGCGTACCGATGTTGAGCTTCTGATCCTTGGCATACGCCGGAAGTGCGGACTTCAGGTTGTCGATGGACACTGAGTAACTCCTTTATGGTTGGACGGTTGTGCTTAGCGATGTCTTACAGTGCGGACTGAACGACCTCGAGCTTGTCGATGTTCTTCGTCGGGTCATTAGCCTCCCAGTTGCAGGCACAAACCTCTTCGGACTGCAGCGCATCGAGCACACGCAGAACCTCATCAACGTTGCGGCCGACAGCGTCCGGGGTCACGGACACGAACTGGATAACACCGTCCGGGTCAATGATGAAAGTTGCGCGGTCAGCAACGCCGTCGGCGTTCTCCACACCGAGGGCGCGGATGAGGTCGTGGCGAATATCAGAGAACATCGGGAACGGGACTTCCTTCAGCTCCGGGTGGGTTGCACGCCAGTTGAAGTGCGCAAACTCATTGTCGGTGGAGCCGCCGAGGATCTGGGTATCGCGGTCCTGGAATTCCTCATCCAGCTTGCCGAAGGCTGCGATCTCAGTCGGGCACACAAAGGTGAAGTCCTTCGGGTAGAAGAATACAACCTTCCACATCCCCTGGTACTTGTCCAAAGACACCTGCTCGAAGTAATCCTCCGGCTGGTTAGCGTTGACGTCGTGGAGGTCGCCGCCCTTCAGCGCAGTCAGTTCGAACTCTGGGAACTTCTCACCAACGGTCAAGATAGGCATAGAAGATTCAACTCCTTCAATAGTCACAACAATGCACAAAAGTGATGTAAATCTCTACGACCGCACACCATTTTGCCTTTTAGCTGGTACGCAGCCGCTCGCTTGTTAAGTATGCCACGAACCCCCTCGCACGTCAATAGGCCCGACGAATTAGAGATGTTAGAGTTATAGGCATGAACAATAAGGAGTATCGCCCAACCCTCGCCCAGTTGCGCACCTTCGTCATGATTGCGGAGAACAAACACTTTGGCTCCGCGGCCGCCAAACTCGATATCTCCCAGCCTTCGCTCTCCCAAGCACTCGTCGCCCTCGAACAAGGCTTGGGCGTCCAGCTCATCGAGCGCTCTACCCGCAAAGTCATCGTGACGTCCACCGGCGAGGCGCTCCTCCCCTACGCCAAGGCAACGCTCGAAGCGTCCGATGCCTTCCTCAGCCAAGCCCACGGTGCAAGCGGTACGTTAACTGGCCCCCTCACCATCGGAATCATCCCCACCATCGCACCCTATATTTTGCCGGGGCTGCTGAAATCCATCAGCGAAACCTACCCCGATCTAGAACCACGCTTCGTCGAGGAACAGACTCAACACCTGTTAGACAAGCTGCGCGAGGGCAGCTTAGACCTCGCTGTGGCCGCACTGCCCACCGAGGCCACCGGGATGGTCGAGACTCCTCTCTATAGCGAATCCTTTACCGTCGTAACACCGGCAGGACACCCGCTCGCGGGGCGCGAGGATCTCACACTCGAAGAGCTTGCAGACCTTGACCTTTTGCTGCTTGACGACGGCCACTGCCTCCGCGACCAAGTCCTCGACCTATGCCGTCGCGCCAAGGTAAACCCCTCCGAAGCCACCAATGCCGTCACCCGAGCATCGTCGCTGACCACTATCCTGCAGCTCGTCATGGGAAATCTAGGCACTACCCTTGTCCCTGAATCAGCGCTCGCAACGGAATGCCAAAACCCGCAGCTTGCGGTCGCCCGTTTCGCCCCCACGGTAACAGCGGAGCGCCCGGTTGGACTCGTTTTCCGATCGTCTGCTGCCCGCGCTGATGAATTTCGCGCCTTTGGCTCTTTGGTCACCGCCGCCTTCCAGGACGCTGCGGAACGCTCCCGAGCCCTCTTCCCGACCTCGTAATTCGAGCCCCCCAACTCTGATGGCATTAAAAACTACAACGCCGCCCTTGGCTTACCTCTTGTAGCCCGGCCCGCCTCGGTAGGCGGTGGCTAAACAAGCGGAAAGCTTAGGCGGCGTTGCGTTATAGGTCTGGTTTAGACCTTAAGCTGCGGGAGCATAACGACCCTGGCACTGGCGGCACAGGTGCGCTGTCGCCAGCTGAAGGGCCGGCGCGATAATAATCAGAGCCAAGCCCAAGGTAATAAGGGACGCGAAACCCAAGAGGCCAGACAGGACAATAAACAGCAAAAGGTGGCTGTAGTTTTCCTTGCCCAGCTTGAGTCCCTGGGAGAAAGCCTCGCCGATCGAGGAAGTATCGGCTGCCAACCAGGGCATGAGGGTAAAGAAGGGCTGAATAAACAGCGCAATCAACATCACTACAAGGAGCCCACCAAAGATGGAGCCAACGAGCGCGAAAACATCGCTCTGGCTGAGCTGCTCTGGGTTCTGGAGGTCCGTACCTTCCACACCGCCGAGGACCACCATAAACAGGACGACGATGACGATCACCAGGGCAATCGCTGCGAGAATGCCCAAGACAAGATTCACTACCAGCGGCGGCACCCAGCGAACTCCCTGGAACAGGGTTCCCCATGTGGGGCTCGGCTTATCGATTTCACGGTAGGCCAAACGATAAACAACCAGAGAAATGACAAAGGACAGGATAGACACCGCGAAGGAGAAGAGGTCCAACATGACGGAGGTCTCCGCCCCATCGGCACTCTGCGCACCAACGCTGATTCCAACTTGTGGGACAAACTGAATAGCAAGCACGACGACGGCTCCCAACACCCACAAAAGTGCGTTGCCGAGCGCGGCCTTGAATCCCCATTTGATCGCTTCGATAGCGCTGACTGGACCCGTATAGGCCGGACCGGCACCTGGGCCGAGGCCCTCTTGACCGGAGCTATTCCCATAGCTCGCACCGGCATAACCCGGCTGGCCAGCATCGTACCCACCATAGGACTGAGAGCCGTAAGCTCCGCCGCCATAGTTGCCATAGTTGCCGGATTGACCGAAACCAGCCTGGTCTTCTGGGTGGCTGGTGGGTTCATACTTTGGAAGTCCACCAGTGTTCCCGGAGGAATTACTGGGGCCGTTCTGCGGGTTGCTTCCGAACCCTCCGTTGGAGCCGTTGTCCTCCGGATTCGAACCAAAAGGATTAGTCATTGATTGTGCCCTTCTTTAATCATTGTTCACACAGTCACCACGAGGGTACCAATTTCTCTACCTGGACCTGTGAGCGACTAGCCTTCCGAGTAGACTTTTAGGTCAACTATGACTGCTACTCGCGAAGATCTTTACGGCGCTCTCACAACAGTTTCTTTGAGTGATGAGCGCGCATTCCGTCGCCGCCTGCGCAAGGCTCGTTCTCCCAAGGCCCTGGCTGCGATCCAGGCCGATATCACAGCCGCCCAAGACAAGGTGAGCACCATCGATGCCAACGTGCCGCCGATTACCTACCCCGAGGAGCTTCCCGTCACCGGACGCCGCGACGATATCGCCGAGGCGATCGAAAAGAATCAGGTAGTCATCATCGCTGGTGAAACCGGTTCGGGAAAGACCACACAGATTCCAAAAATCTGCCTGGAACTCGGCCGCGGCCGGCGGGGGCTCATTGGCCATACCCAGCCGCGGCGACTAGCAGCGCGTACCGTCGCCGAGCGCATTGCAGAAGAACTTGATCAGTCCATCGGGGACACAGTCGGCTATGCCATTCGCTTCGATGACAAAGTCTCCTCCACCACCGCCGTGAAGCTCATGACCGACGGCATCCTGCTGGCAGAGATGCAGCGCGACCGTTTCCTCAATGCCTACGACACGATCATTATCGATGAGGCACACGAGCGCTCACTCAACATCGACTTCCTCTTGGGCTACCTCAAGCGGCTGCTTCCCAAGCGTCCGGATCTGAAGGTCATCATCACCTCAGCAACGATTGATCCCGAGCGCTTCGCCGAACACTTCGCGGACGCTGGGGGCAAACCTGCCCCCATCATCGAGGTCTCCGGGCGCACCTACCCCGTGGAGATCCGCTACCGCCCGCTCGAGGTCGAATCGGGTGGAAAGACCATCGACCTCGATCCTCTCGACGCCCTCTGCGAAGCCATCGAGGAGCTCATGGCCGAAGGCGAAGGAGATATTCTGTGCTTCTTCCCCGGAGAGCGCGATATCCGCGACGCCATGGAGGCCATCGAGGGGCGCCACTGGCGCAACGTGGAGGTCACTCCGCTCTTCGGACGCCTGTCCAACCAGGAACAGCATCGCGTTTTCCGCTCGCACCGCGGACGGCGCATCGTGCTCTCCACCAACATTGCTGAGACCTCATTGACGGTGCCGGGCATTCGCTACGTCGTGGATACGGGAACGGCGCGTATATCGCGCTATTCCACGCGCACCAAGGTGCAGCGTCTCCCCATCGAGCCGGTCTCCCAGGCAAGCGCCAACCAGCGCTCGGGCCGCTGTGGCCGCGTTGCGGATGGCATCGCCATCCGCCTGTACAGCGAGCAGGATTTCCTATCCCGCCCGGAGTTTACGGATCCCGAGATTCTGCGCACCAACCTGGCCAGCGTCATCCTACAGATGATTTCGCTGCGCCTTGGTGACATTGCTGACTTCCCCTTCGTCCAACCCCCTGAGCGGAAGGCCGTACGAGACGGCCTACTTCTTCTGCACGAACTGGGCGCCCTCGAGGGCAAAGAAAAAGACGGACTACCTGTCCTGACCCGAATAGGACGCGATCTTGCCCGCATCCCCGTAGATCCACGCATGGCCCGCATGCTGGTCGAGGCCAAGACTTCCGGGTGTCTCCACGACGTCATGGTCATCGTTGCTGCCATGACGATCCAAGATGTGCGCGAGCGGCCGAGCGACAAGCAAGCTCAAGCCGACCAGGCACATGCCCGCTTCAAGGATAAAACCTCCGACTTTGTGGCCATGCTCAACCTGTGGGACTTTGTCCAGGAAGCTCGCGATGAGATGAGCGGCAATGCTTTCCGCAAACGGATGAAGGCCGACTTCCTGCACTATATGCGCATCCGCGAGTGGTTCGATCTGGTGCGGCAGCTGCGGGACGTCGCCAAGCAGCTCGGGTGGAAAGCCCAGGAAAGCACAGAGCGTCGCCCCGATGACATCCATATGGCCTTGCTTTCTGGACTGTTGTCTAATATCGGCGCGCGTGATGGCAACTCTAAGGAGTTCATTGGTGCACGCAATACCCGCTTCCTCGTCTTCCCCGGATCGGCACTGGCAAAGAAACCGCCCGAGTTCGTCATGGCGGCTGAGTTGGTGGAAACGTCGCGCCTGTGGGCGCGCGACGTTGCTGCCATCGACCCAGCATGGGTTGAAAAGCTGGCGAAGGATTTGCTGAAGCACAACTATTCTGACCCGACGTGGTCGCGAAAGCGCGGCTCTGCGGTCGTCACCCAACGCTCGACGCTTTATGGCGTCACTGTTGTCGCCGACCGGACCGTGCCCTATCACCGCGTGGATCCTGAGGCAGCGCGCGATATGTTCATCCGTAACGCGCTAGTCGACGGCGACTGGACCACCCACCACCACTTCTTCCACGACAACAAGCGCAAACTCGCCGAGGCCTCCGAATATGAGGAGAAGGCCCGCCGGCGCGGACTCGTCGTGGACGAAGACACTCTCTTCGATTTCTACGATCAGCGCATCCCTGCGTCTGTCACCACCGCCCGGCATTTCGATTCCTGGTGGAAAAAGCAGAAGAACAAACATTCCTTGGACTTCGACCCAGAAGCTCTTCTCGAGGAGGACCACGATGTCACCGAGGATGCCTTCCCCGACCGCTGGTTGAAGGGAAGCATCGACTACGACTTGTCCTACAAGTTCGAGCCGGGAGACCCGATCGACGGTGTCACACTCATGGTTCCCGTCCCGCTCCTCGCGGGGTTGGACACAGAAGGCTTCGATTGGCTGGTACCGGGCCTACGTCTAGAGCTCGTAACTGAGCTTATTCGCTCGCTGCCGAAGGCTCTTCGACGCACCGTGGTTCCGGCACCCGAGTTCGCTGAACGCGCGCTGCCCAAGCTCTTGCCCTATGAGGGCACACTCACCGAGCAACTCGCTGCGGTTTTGCAAGAGATGGGCGGCCAAGGAATCAACGCCGGCGATTTCCGCCCCGACCAGCTCCCTCCGCATCTGCGCATGAACTATGCCGCAGTGGACAAGCGGGGCAAGGTCATCGACTCAGACCGCAACCTGCAGGCTCTAGTCCAACGCCAAGCCGGCCACATTTCCTCCTCGGTCTCACGCGTTGGCCGCGCCGCCGAATCCACTGCGGTCAAGGAATGGACGGAGGATACACTCGGCGCCATCGAAGAGGAAGTGGTAACCGTCGTTGATGGGCATGAGGTCACCGCCTACCCCGCGCTCGTAGCGACCAAGGACGGCGTGGCGCTCAAGGTCCATCCCACCAAGGCGGCTGCCGACGCCTCCATGATCACCACCACCCTAACCTTGCTGCTCCGAGAAATTACGGTGAATACGCAGCAGATGGTCAAAGGGCTTCCTCTACAGCAGCGGGTAGCCGTCGACTCCTACCCCCACGGCGGGGCGGAAGGACTTGTCAGCGATGCCCGGGTTGCCGCAGTACGCGACATCATGATGGAAAAGGGCGGCCCGGTGCGCACCCCCGGTGACTTCAATGCATTGCTCAACGCGGTCAAACCGGAGGTCCCGGGCAGAGTGCGCCAGGCAGTCGTTGCAATTGCGCCGGGCCTAGCAGAGTATTCCAATCTGAATGCTGAGCTGAAGCACTGGGAGGGGCCGGCCATCGATGATATTCGGGCCCAGCTCAATTTCCTGTTGCCCGCGCACGCCATCACCGTCCACGGGATCCAGCACCTGCGCCATTTACCGCGCTATATCCAGGCCGCGCGCATCAGACTTGAGGAAATGAACGTGGACCCGGACCGCGATGCTGACCGGCAGGCAGACGTCGACGAGGCCAAAGCCTATGTGGCCAATCGGTTGCGGTCCCTGCCTCCTGGCCGTGAAAAGACGCGTGAGGTTAAAGACATCTACTGGATGATTGAGGAACTGCGCGTATCGCTCTTCGCACAACGCCTGGGCACTGCCCACGCGGTGTCTTTGAGGAGAATCCAAAAGGCAGTGGATAAATTGCGTTAAAAGCTATCGCGGTCGCGCCGACGCATGAGGCGGATTTCTGATTCAAAGTCGTCGGCGCTTTCAAAAGACTTATACACGGACGCAAAGCGCAGGTAGGCCACTTCATCGAGATCTCGCAGAGGTTCCAGGATGGCAAGGCCGATGTCATTGGCGTTGACTTGCGAGGAGCCGTGACTGCGCACGGTCTCTTCAACTTCTTGAGCGAGCTTCTTCAAAGCATCATCGCTAACGTCGCGCCCCTGACATGCGCGTTTGACGCCTCGGATCAGCTTGTCGCGACTGAAAGGCTCAGCCAAGCCATTTCGCTTGACTACTGACAAAACTGCTTTCTCGATGGTGGTGAATCGACCTTTGCACGCGGCGCATTCGCGACGCCGCCGGATCGAGGTTCCGCTGTCGATTACGCGCGAGTCAATAACGCGTGATTGTTCGTTGTGACAGAACGGGCAATACACAGTGCCGTATCCTTCCTTTCGACCAATGCGCACATGCTGCTGGCCCAAGGAATTCTAGCGCGAAGACACGACCGTCGTGGTCGAAGAGGTGCTCGCACTGTCAACCTCACTATCGATACTGAGGCCACCCCATACTGTGCCGATGAATACCGCGGCGCCAAAGACTGCTCCGAGCACATAGTTACCTACGTTCGACCGACTACGACGGCTGCCCGATGTTGCCCCGGCGGCCGAAACCTGGGAATTCACCGGAATTTCTGGACGGCACTGTGTTCTATCGTTTACGGCAAGAGTTCGAACACGAGACGGCCCATATGGAAGGTTGCGCGGGGCATCAGACGTGAGCGACCGAGACTGAGCGGGATCCCAGACCGCCGCTGGCGGCACTAGAACAGCCCGATTGCTAGACTTCTCGAGGGACACCCCGCGCAGTACAGAGGCATTGTTTAATGCGATAGCCATGACGGTTCCTTTCTAGGTCTTCCTTATTCATTAAGACAATGCCCGAAGTGTACGAACCAAGCCCGACATCTTCGAACATCACCTTCGATCAACCGTTCGATTTGGTGTGTATGTTCGATTTATAGCAGGCCTTCGAAAATTTGTCCACACTCAGGCGGCGTTAGTCGAACATTTTTTCTTTCCGTGATAAAAAGGGAACCGGAAGTATCACCAGCAGCCCACTCCCACTTATGTCCGGCACACCAAAGCCGCGCACATCATCTCTGCACACCCCGACAGTTCCTAGGAGCAAGAATGGCCCGCAATCCGAAGCGAAGCGATCACCCTTCCCTCGATTCACTATCCCCTCGCCAACGCCGCATTTTGGAAGTAATCCATGACGCCGTCATGTTGCGCGGCTATCCGCCAAGCATCCGCGAAATCGGTGACGCAACAGGCCTCCAATCCACCTCGTCCGTGGCCTATCAGTTAAAGCAGCTGGAAGAGAAGGGCTTCCTTCGCCGCGATCCCAACAAGCCACGAGCTGTTGATGTGCGCCATTTCCCCGGCGCCGACGACCCCAAAAAGCCCGGACGAAAGACCGGGCAGGCAATCGCACCATCGGGAACCTCCACCCCTGACGCACCCGAAGACGCCGCCACCCCAAACTACATTCCTGTTGTGGGCCGCATTGCTGCTGGTTCCCCCATCACCGCCGAGGAGAACATCGACGCCTACTTCCCCATGCCGGGTGAAATCCTGGGCAGCGGCGAACTATATATGCTGCAAGTCGTGGGCGATTCAATGCAGGATGCGGGAATCCTCAACGGGGATTGGGTCATCATTCGCTCGCAGTCTGTTGCAGAAGAAGGCGAGTTCGTAGCCGCACTTTTGGATGGTGAAGAAGCGACCGTGAAGGAATTTCACCGAGATTCTTCCGGTGTATGGCTCCTCCCCCACAACGACGCCTACTCGCCCATCAAGGGCGATGAAGCCGAAATCATGGGCAAAGTAGTATCCGTATTCCGCAAACTCTAGAAACCATCCACCTCAGCGCTCCCCCAGACCTTCCCCGCTCCACACCAATCACCCACTCGGTGCGGGCGAACCGGACCGGGGGATTGTTTCTTTTTACCCCCTTGTGTGTGTACATGCCCGATTTCGACCGTTTTAGCGTCCGAGATCACACATTCAGATACTCCCAGTACAAACGTGGGTTTTAATGCCTAAGGCACGCATCCGATGTGAGCTTTTCTTTGTTTAGTTCCGTTTTGTTCGCATTCAGTGGGACAATAGAAGTATCGCCACAACATCCGTTGTTCTTTTCGTTCACACGCCCCAGCCCCTTTTTCCTTCACCGGCGGGCGCAGTGACCACCACAAGGCAGACTTCATTTGGAGGAACCATGTACGCAGAAGAGCGTCGCCGACAAATTGCGTCATTGACCGCTGTAGAAGGACGAGTCAATGTCACCGAGCTCTCCGAGCGCTTCGATGTCACCGCTGAGACGATTCGCCGCGATCTCGCGGTCTTGGACCGAGAGGGAGTTGTGCACCGAGTTCATGGCGGTGCAGTCGCCTCCCAATCCTTCCAGACCGCCGAATTCACCCTTGATACTCGCCAACGTTCGGCCACGGGCGCCAAAATGGCAATCGCACGCGCCGCACTAGAGCAGCTTCCCGACGGCGGCAGCATCTTTCTCGATGCCGGAACCACCACGAATGCGCTTGCCGATCTCATAGGCCAGCGCTACTCGGCCGGGCAATTCAGCATTGTGTCCAATAGTCTCCCAATCGCTCTTTCACTAGCCAGCAACGGGGTATCTGACGTCCAGCTGCTGGGTGGCACCGTGCGCGCGATTACCCAGGCCGTCGTCGGTGACACTGCGCTTCGCACCATGGCCCTGATGCGTGCCGACGTCGCCTTTATCGGAACCAATGCGCTAACCATTGACCACGGGCTCTCCACGGCCGATTCGCAAGAGGCGGCTATCAAGTCAGCATTCGTCACCAATGCGCACCGCGTTGTCGTGCTGTGTGATTCATCGAAGTTGGGCAACGACTACTTGGTCAGCTTTGCATCACTCGATGAAATTGATGTCGTCATTACCGACGCCGCCGCCCCCGATTCCTACGTTGAGGCTCTGCGCGAGCACGGCATCGAAGTGATTGTCGCCGCGGACAAGTAGGCGGTTTCACCAATAGATCAATTCAGCACCCATAGATCAATTCAGGAGGTGTGCACCCCGCATGATGAGGGCGCACACCTCCTGTGCAATTCAGCGCTCTAAGCGGACTGGTATTCCTCCAGCAGCGCAATCACTGCGGCACGAGCGTCCGCTGGGCTTTCGGCGTTGACAGCCGCCTCTGCCATCTTCTGGCACTGCTCAAGGCTGAGCTCAGCCAGCTGCGCACCGACGCCAGCAACCGCAGTCGACGCCGCCGACAGCGAAGTCACGCCGAGGCCAGTCAACACGCAGGCAAGCATGGGATCAGCTGCGGCTTCGCCGCAGACGCCAACCGGAACGTTGTTATCGCGCCCCACCACGCAGGTGTGCTGAATCAGGCGAAGGACAGCAGGCTGCCACGGATCGGTCAAGTAGGCCAGCTGCGGCGACAGACGGTCCGCGGCCATGGTGTACTGCGTCAAATCATTGGTACCAATGGACACGAAATCGAGGTGAGGCATGATGGTATCCGCCATCAAGGCTGCGGCGGGAACCTCAATCATCGCGCCGGCGGTCAAACCGCGCTCGCGGCACAGACCAGCGAACCATTTCGCTTCCACTGCGGTAGCCACCATCGGCGCCATAACCCACGTCGTAGCCCCATCTCCGCGCTTTTCCGCGGCCTGGGCGATAGCGTCGAGCTGACGAGTCAAAAGCGCCTCATTGTCGCGGGCGATGCGCAAACCACGAACGCCCAATGCAGGGTTTTCTTCCGAGTCCAAGGTGGCATAGGAAATCGGCTTATCCGAACCGGCGTCGAGCGTACGAACGACGACTTTGGACTCCGGGAAAGCGTTGAAAACCTTGCCGTAGATGCGCGCTTGCTCCTCGACGGTCGGTTCCTCGCTGGCAGAGAGGAAGGACAACTCCGTGCGGTATAGGCCGATGCCTTCTGCCTGCGAGTCAGAGGCGATGCGGGCTGCGTTTCCGTCAGCAACGTTGGCCAGCAACTGCACGCGATGGCCATCCTTGGTCTGGGCTGGTCCCCGCCACTGGGCAACTCGTGCCGCCTTCTCACGGTATTCCTCCACGGCCTTCAGCGCGGAGGCACGATCTGCACCGAGGGACACCGATCCTACGGAGCCATCAACGAAGAGCTGGGTGCCTGCCTCAATCGTTCGCAGCTTAGCGCCCACTGCCACGATGCAGGGAAGATCAAGCTGGCGAGCAATAATCGCGGTGTGGCTGGTTGGCCCGCCAAGCTCGGTCACGAGCGCCTTGATGTGGGTGGTGTCCAAGGTTGCGGTATCCGCCGGGGCTAGATCGTCAGCCAGCAGTACAGCCTCTCCTTCGACCATGGGGAGACCCGGCTCTTGCTCACCGCGCAGCTGAGCAATCACTCGATCGCGCACGTCCTTGAGATCCGTCGTGCGCTCAGCCATGACGCCGCCGGCGGCCTCAAACATGGTGACAAACCTGTCCGTGGCCCCCACAACTGCATACTCGGCGTTCTTACCGCCGCGAATACCCTTGCGCACTGCCTTGTGCCAGCCTCGGTCCTTGACCATTCCGGCGGTTGCGCCAAGAACTTCAGCCGCTTGGCCTTCGGCCCCAGCTGCACGCTGTTCCAACCGGCTAGCAACCATATCTACCGCTTCGAGGAAGCGATCGTATTCGGCATCACGTTGCTCTTCCGCCACGGTTTCTCCAGCCGTGGGCAGTTCTGGGCGTGGGCGGACCCACACCGCCTCAGCGTATGCAACGCCAGCGACGACGCCGGTGCCTTTAATGATGGATGGGGATGCGTTTTCCATGACACATTTCCTTACGGAGACGATGTTTTCTCTTTCCAGATCATCACAAGTCGGCCAAAAATGCAACGAAACCCACAGTGATTCCATTGACATTCGGACACATACGGGCAATAATCAACATTAAGCAACATTAATTTCACGCTGACAACGGGCAATCCGCACCGAAGCTCTTGTTCACGCCGCTGAGGCGCGTTTGCCCCCAATATACGCACTCCGCGAAAGGGGACATTCTCCACGATGATCCTTACTTTGACCCCCAATCCGAGCATCGACGCCACCGTGCGCTTGAACGAGGAACTCGAACCTGGTGCTGTTCACCGCGCCGGGTCCGTCTCCAGCGTTGCCGGTGGTAAAGGCGTCAACGTTACGCACGCGGTAACGCTCGCCAACGTCGACAGCCTGGCGCTGCTCCCCGCCGTTGCCTCCGATCCTTTCCTGGCCCTCGCGGCCGAGGCATCGATTCCCGTGCAGGCCGTGCCCACTCACAGCGCGGTGCGTACCAACACCACTCTGACCGAGCCGAATGGCCGCACGACCAAGCTCAATGGCCCCGGCGCCACGCTCGATACGGACGTGCAGCAAGCCGTTGCACAGGCACTCGCAGAACACTGCGCCGACGCCGAGTGGTTAGTCATGGCAGGCTCTCTCCCCCAAGGCGTTCCCACCGACTGGTACACGCAGCTCATCCGGGTAGCCCGCGAAGCCAACCCTGACCTCCGCATAGCCGTCGATACCTCTGATGCGCCCATGGTGGCTCTCGGTGACAACCTCGAAGTAGCCAGCCCCGACCTCATCAAGCCAAACGGCCTCGAGCTGGGCCAGCTTGCAGGTGTCGATGGTCAGGCCCTTGAGGCCGCCGCCGAAGACGGCGACTTCAGCGGAGTGGTTGAGGCCGCGAGGGTCGTCGTCAAGCGCGGCATCCCCGAGGTTCTTGTCACCCTGGGCGGCGCTGGCGCGGTGCTGGTCACGGCCAATGAAGCATGGGCTGCTACTCCCCCGCCGATTGCCCTGCGCTCCACCGTGGGTGCCGGCGATTCTTCGCTCTCCGGCTATATCCTCGCCCGCCGCTCCGGCGCCTCGTACCCCGATGCCCTGCGCCAGGCTGTGGCCTACGGTTCAGCAGCCGCAGCACTCCCGGGAACCCAGATTCCAACCCCCGAAGAACTAGATATCGAACACACGACGGTTTCTGCCGTCACCGACCTTTAGTAGTACTGAGGAGTACCTACCGATGTCATCACGACTCATCACCACCGACCTCGTGGCGCTCGACGCCGACTTCGGTGACAGCATCGAATCAGTCATTACCAATCTGGCCACGCTTGTTCACGACACCGGCCGCGCCACCTCCGTGGACGAGCTGGCAGGCCCGGCCATCGCGCGTGAAGCCAAAGCCGGCACCGGTGTCCCCGGCGGCGTTGCCATCCCACACTGCCGCTCTGCTGCCGTGTCTGAACCCACCCTGGCCTTCGCCCGTCTCTCGCGCGGGGTCGACTTCTCGGGCCCCGACGGGGACGCCCACTTGGTATTCCTCATCGCCGCTCCGGAAGGAGGCGGCAAGGCCCATCTGAAGATTCTCTCGAAGCTCGCTCGCGCGCTGGTGAAGAAGGACTTCCTGGAAGCCCTTCGAACTGCGAAGACCAAAGAAGAGATCGTCTCCCTCGTCCTCGACGTTGTCAACGCAGAAAAGCCGAAGAAGAAGGCTGCAGCTACCGAATCAGCATCCACTGCAGGTGCGAGTGCAGCGGCAGCGGCTCCTGCTTCGAGCAAGACTGCAGAGTCGAAGAAGACGCGCATCGTGGCCGTCACCGCATGCCCGACCGGCATTGCTCACACGTACATGGCTGCCGATGCCCTCACTCAAACCGCCGAGGAACGCGACGACGTCGAGCTCACCGTGGAGACCCAGGGGTCCTCCAACAACACCTCTGTTTCGGCAGACACGATTGCGGCTGCCGACGCCGTGATTTTCGCTACCGACGTGGGCGTTCGTGACCGTGAGCGCTTCGCCGGCAAGCCGGTCATCGAATCTGGCGTCAAGCGCGCCATCAACGAACCGGGCGTGATGATCGATGAGGCCATCGCCGCCTCGAAGAACCCCAACGCGCACAAGGTGGCAGGAACTGCCGGCGCGTCCTCCTCGAGCGCTGAGGAAGATGGCCAGGGTCTGGGCTGGGGCAAGCGTATTCAACAAGCCATCATGACCGGCGTTTCCTACATGGTTCCGTTTGTTGCCGCGGGCGGCCTCCTCCTGGCACTGGGATTCCTCTTCGGCGGATATGACATGGCTAATGGGTGGCAGGCCATCACCACCGACTACTCGCTGACCAACTTGCCGGGCCATGACGTCATGGTCGACGGCGAAATGATGACCTTCAAGAAGGCAGGGTTCGCCCTGTACATCGGCGCCGTACTCTTCGCCATCGGTCAAGCATCGATGGGATTCATCGTCGCGGCGCTCTCCGGTTATATCGCCTTCGCGCTGGCAGGCCGCCCAGGCATCGCGCCGGGCTTCGCGGGTGGTGCCATTGCCGTGACTCTCGGCGCTGGCTTCATCGGCGGTCTCGTCACCGGTCTCATTGCTGGCTTTGTTGCGATGTGGATTGGCAAGTGGAAGGTACCGCGTTGGATCGGCTCCCTCATGCCTGTCGTTATCATCCCGCTGCTTGCCACGATGATTACTGGCCTGCTCATGTACCTGCTTCTCGGCGCCCCGCTGGCCGCCATCATGGAAGGCCTGCAGAACTGGCTGTCCTCGATGTCTGGTTCCTCCGCTGTCCTTCTGGGCATCATCCTCGGCCTGATGATGTGCTCCGACCTGGGTGGCCCGGTCAACAAGGCTGCCTACCTCTTCGCCACCGCTGGCCTGTCCACGGGCGACGAGGCCTCCATGAAGATCATGGCCGCCGTCATGGCCTCCGGCATGGTTCCGCCGATTGCACTGTCCATCGCGACCTTTGTGCGCAAGAACCTGTTCACGCCGGCGGAGCAGGAGAACGGCAAGTCCGCGTGGCTGCTGGGCCTGTCCTTCGTCTCCGAGGGTGCTATCCCGTTCGCCGCTGCCGACCCGCTGCGTGTCATCCCTTCGATGATGCTCGGTGGCGCGGTCACTGGTGCGCTGTCGATGTCCCTTGACGTTATGTCTCGCGCCCCGCACGGCGGAATCTTCGTTATCTTCGCCATCGAACCTGCGTGGGCGTACTTCGTGGCCATCCTTGCCGGCGTCATCGTGTCCGCCATCGCGGTCATCGCGATGAAGCGATTCTGGCCCAACAAGGCTGCTGAAGAGGCTGCAGCGAAGGCCGACATGGCCAAGGCTGCCGCCTAACCCTTAACCCGCGTACACTTGTAAGCACGAAATACCGTAATTCGAAAGGATTATCATCATGGCTTCTAAGACCGTCAAGGTTGGTTCCTCCGTCGGACTGCACGCACGTCCGGCTTCCATCATCGCAGACGCTGCCGCTGAGTTCGATGAGGACATCTTCCTCACCCTCGTTGGCGATGAGGATGAGGATGAGACCGATGCTGCTTCCTCCCTCATGATCATGGCTCTCGGCGCCGAGCAGGGCGACGAAGTCACCGTGACCTCCGAGAACGAGGCGGCTGTCGAGAAGATTGCCGGCCTCATCGAGCAGGACCTCGACGCTTCCTAAAGCACTTTCCGTTTATAGAACGGCAGCTCCCGCTTCCCTCTTACGCTGCGGGTGGCGGGAGCTTTTCGTTGCTTGGTTGTCTAGCAAAAGGTTCTAGTCATCGGGCTCTACTCAAACGGTTTTGCTGGGGGCAAGGAAACCATATAGAGGTGCCTATAAGGTTCACTTGACCCCAAGAAAACCTTCTGACCCGAACCATGTGAGTAGAACCATGTGGATGCGCTGCCTCATACCGCAGAGGGACCGAAGTAAAAGCACCTTATGCAGACTTCTGCACACATTCATCTGGGGTTTTGCGTAAATACGCGTCCAGATGGTGCTTTTGCTCCGGTCCCTTATCCTCGCTAGTCGGCGGAAGCGCCTCTAGTACTTCGCGCCGCGGCCCTCGCCGATGCTGCCGTAAAGCTTCTTCATCACCGGGTAGAGCACGATGATGCCAACCGAGCCCCAGGCAATACCTTCGAGCGTCACGCCGAAGACGTCGAGCGTGAGATTGCCAATGCCCGCGATGAGCGCCACTGCCGCCGCAGTAAGGTTCACCGGGTTGTTGAAGTTGACCTTGTTGTCCATCCAGATGCGCACGCCAAGCATGCCGATAAGGCCGTAGAGGACGATGCAAGCACCACCCAGCACGCCGGTGGGGATGGTGAAGATAAGCGCGCCAAACTTCGGGATGAAGGCCAGCGCGATAGCGGTAACAGCGGCTACCCAATAGGCGGCCGTCGAGTAGACGCGGGTGGCGGCCATGACGCCGATGTTCTCCGCGTAGGTTGTGGTGCCGGAACCACCGAAACCACCGGCCAGGGAGGTAGCCAGGCCGTCCGCGATGAGAGCATCGCCAGCGAGATCATCGAGGTCGCGCTTGGTCATCTCAGAGACCGCCTTAACGTGGCCGACATTTTCAGCAATCAGAACGACCAACACCGGAAGTGCTGCCGCGATGGCTGAAACGTGGAACTCCGGCGCATGGAACTGCGGGAAGCCAATCCAAGCCGCCTCGCGAATAGACTCCACCGCGCCCTCACCGAGGTTGCCTGTGGCGGCCGCGAAATCCCAGCCGACGACGACACCAATCAGAATCGACAGACGCGAAACCATGCCCCGCCCAGCGACAGTGGCGAGGATGATGACCGCCAGCGTCACCGTGGCAACCAGCGGCTGACTCGAATAATTGGTGGCCGCATTGGGAGCCAAGTTGAGGCCGATCAGCGCAACAATGGCACCGGTGACGGCCGGCGGCATGACAGCGTCGAGGACCTTTCGGCCCGCCGCCTTCACCGCGAGACCAATGGCCACCAAGACCAAGCCAGTCACGAGGACGGAACCTGCCTGCGCGCCAATGCCGTACTGCTGGGAGGCGCTCAACGGCGCAATGAACGCGAAGGAAGAGCCCAGGTAGGAAGGCAAGCGGTTGCGGGTAATCAGGAGGAACAGAATCGTTCCCAAACCCGAAAACAGCAGCGTCGTGTTGACCGGGAATCCGGTCAGGGTGGGCACGAGCAACGTCGCACCAAACATGGCCACCACGTGCTGCATGCCGATGCCGATGGTGCGGCCCCAGCTCAATCGTTCTTCGGGTGCGACAACCGCGCCCGGCTTAATCGTCTTTCCGTCCCCGTGGACGGCCCAGCCAAAACTACTCACGAGCCTTAATTATGGCTCACGCGAGCACCGAAACCTAAGCATCTTGGTCAGAAACTCGAAATTCTTTGAGCTCGGCGGCGACGGAAGCTGGCAGGCGGACGTCGACAAGCGTGCCCTCCCCCGTGTAGTCCTCGCCGCGCACGGTGCCTTGGGTGTGGATGCGATCGATCACGTCCCCGCGGGTAAACGGCACGAGAAGCCGCACGTGTTCATCCTGAGAGTTGAGGAACAGCTCCACGCGCGTGGTGAGCTCATCAATGCCCTCCCCCGTCTTGGCGGAAACATACACAACGTTGTCGCGGTCGAGGACGTGACGCAGTTCCGCCAGCACCAGCGGATCGGCCTGGTCAATCTTATTGATCACGACGATCTCCGGCGGTGCCTCCTCACCGGTCTCCTTCACGATGTCATAAATGACCTGGTTGACGGCCTCAATCTGCTTCAGCGGGAAGGGATCCGACCCGTCCACCACGTGCAGCATCAGGTCTGCTGCGAGGACCTCCTCCAAGGTGGACTTGAAGGCTTCCACCAACTGCGTGGGCAGATGGCGCACGAACCCAACGGTATCGGTGAAGACGACCTGGCGGCCATCGGCAAGCTCGGCGCGGCGAGTGGTGGGATCCAAGGTCGCGAAGAGCGCGTCCTCCACCAGCACGCCGGCACCCGTCATTGCATTAATGAGGGAGGACTTGCCAGCGTTGGTGTAGCCGGCGATGGCGATCTGAGGGATCGTCGATGACGCACGGCGCGAACGCTTAATCTCACGTGCCGTTTTCATCGCCTTAAGCTCCTTGCGAAGCAGGGCCATCTGCGTGCGGATGCGGCGGCGGTCCGTCTCAATCTTGGTCTCACCCGGACCACGCAGGCCCACGCCACCGTTGGAGCCGGCGCGGCCGCCCGCCTGGCGCGAGAGGTTTCCACCCCAACCACGGGTATGGGTATAGAGGTATTCCAGCTGCGCGAGCGAGACCTGGGCCTTGCCTTCCTTGGACTTGGCGTGCTGCGCAAAGATATCCAGGATGAGCATGGTGCGGTCAATGACCTTGGTGTTGAGCGCACGCTCCAAGGCAGAGAGCTGGCCGGGGGTTAGCTCGCCATCGCACACCACGGTATCCGCGCCAGTAGCAGCCACGATGTCCTTGAGCTCGTTCACTTTGCCCGAACCGATATAGGTGCCCGGATCCGGTTTATCGCGCTTCTGGTACAAGGCTTCGACGACTTCGGCTCCCGCGGTTTCCGTCAGGGCGGCTAGCTCCGCCATCGTAGCCTCGACCTCGGCCACGGTACCTTCGGTCCACACTCCCACGAGCACCACTTGCTCAAGGCGCAGCTTTCGATACTCCACCTCGTAGCCATCGGTGGTGTCTTCCGCGCGGATGGTGGTCTCACGGTTTACTCGCCGGAAGGCGTTGCGCTCCGCAAGGTCGAGATCACCGGTAGTTGGCTCCTGTGATTTGGGCGCGGGCTCACCAAAAGCCTGCGCGAGGAGATCATCATGGGTTTCTTTTGTCATATGCTCCCTATTCTTGCACGTTGCCGCTCTCAACTGGGAATCTCCGCTTCCTGTTCCCACGAACTGCCGCAGCGCGGTGACGTATCAGCGATGGTTTTTGAGTCCCCTCTGCGACAGATACAATGGTGCGCATGACCGTGAAAGAAACCTCCCACCCAGAGATGCAGGCCATCGGCCTTAACTACGAGCGCTGGCAGGACGCCGTTGAGGCAGCCATTTCCACCAATCAACTGGCAGTGACCGGGGAGGTTCGCGGGGGACAACTTATCCAGTTCGCGGATCCTTCCGGCGCGCAACTCAATATCCTCGCCGTCGAGCCTTTCGCCACCTTCATTGGTTTCGAGGGCGTTACCCAGGGCTTCGCCCACGTGTCGATGATTAATGATGTCTTGGCTTTCCTGGAGATCATTGATCCTTTCGGCAACGTGCTCGCGCAGGCGACGGCAAATCTGGCGCAGGGCCCGCTCCTCGCTGACGAAGACACCCAGCAGTGGCAGCAAGTAGAGCTCACTGCGATGGGTCTCAACGTCTCCGCATTCGACAGCACAGATGCCTACGAAGCAGCGAAGGGAAGCTACCCGGCCACGTTTGAGTCCGCGGGCGCGGACATTGTCGCGGCTGGCTCTGGCGCCGAAACCCCCACCCCGGGCTGCACCTTTGCAGCACGGGTCATGGAATCCGAGTGGCGCCACAACCAGCTCACCGGTGAACGCTTCATGCATCTGGTCATGGATGGTGCATTCCCCTTCGATCTCTGCTTACCCGAGAGCTTTGGAGACCTCCCGGTAAAGGATTCCGTTCTTGCGGGTTCGGCAATGCTGACCGCCTCGATCGCGCTGCCCACTGGTGGCTGTGGCGGCGAAGGCGGGTGCGCCTGCGGCTCCGGCGGCTGCGGCGGTCACTAGAACTTCCGTAGAGTAGTTCACATGAGTTTTTCCGCATCTCAGCGTCGCGGCCTCGCGCTGCTTCTCGCCGTGGTTACCGCTGCGGTGTTGATTCTGACGCTGAAGCTGCCGGGGGTTATCCTCGCCGCGTTTGTGTGCGCAGCGCTGTGGCTCTTTGCCGACGCCCGCCCCAACGCCTCGGAACATGCAGCACTGCGGGCTTCTATTGCGCTCACGGTGGAGGACATCACGGGAGTGCTTGAGGATTACGCGACGTTTGCCACGAGCGACGACGCAGAGTCCCTCGCCGACCGCACGTTGCACCGCCCGGCGCTTGTCGACGCCGACTGCGCCAACCCCGCCATCGAAGCGTTCCACTACGAGATGCATGGCGCGCAACGCTTCTTACGCCGCCTCGACGCTCGAGTAAACTCGCCGAATGCCGAGACAAGTGAGCTTGAATCCCTGCTCAAGGTAGCCGATGAGCGCGCCGCCGAGCTCAAAGAAGCCTGGCTCGCCGCCCGCCGCGCCGCCTTGGCCTTGGGAACCAATTACGAAAAGGAGGACGGACGCTAAACGCCGTCCTGAAAGCCCTATAGTGACGTTTCACCAGTTGCCACGATGCGCGAAGGGCCCGTCAGCGTGGAACCGTCCTCGGTGATTTCTACCTGGACCTGGCCGCCGGGGACGATGACGCGGACGCTGCCGGTGATGCGGGAGGCGTCGGCAAGCGCGGCGCACGCTGCCGCCACCGTCCCGGTGCCGCACGAACGGGTCTCGCCCGAGCCGCGCTCGAAGACGCGCATGTGAACCGTTCCGTCCTCCAAGGGCGTGACCAGCTCAACGTTGACGCCAGCCGGGAAGAAGTCCGTATCAAATACCGGTTGCTCGAGGCGCTTTCCAGCCAATTCCTTTGCGCTAAGGTCTGGGATAACCGCCGCCAAATGGGGATTTCCCACGTCTACGCCAAGGCCGGCAAAGCTCTCCCCCGCCATCGACGCTGTGGAGACGCCGAGCACCTGTGCTGGGCCCATCTCCACGCTGACTTCGGCCGCCGAGTCGTTGAAGGAGTGCACGGTCACCTGCTTGGCTCCGGCGCGTGTGCCCACGGTGAAGGTGTCCGTATCCACCAACCCCCGGGAGCGGACCCAGTGCGCGAAGACCCGGGTGCCGTTGCCACACATCTCCGCAATCGAGCCATCCGCATTGCGGTAGTCCATGAACCAGTCCTCCGCAGCGATACCCGGCGCGAGTTCCTCAATCTCCCCATTGGCAAGCAGCTGACCGGCGCGGATAACGCGCAGCACGCCGTCCGCACCGATTCCCGCACGACGGTCACACAGAGCCACTACCTTTTCCGGCGGCAGCGCTTCTGTTCCTTCCACAATGACGAAGTCGTTCTCAGTTCCGTGGCCTTTTGCAAACTTCATAGGTTTAAAGTCTACTGTCCTTCCACGATGCGCAATGCCTGCGGCGTCGTCTCGGCCGCAGCATCGAACCACTGGATCCGCTTGTCGCGGTTGAACCAGGAGCGCTGGCGGCGCACATAGCGGCGGGTTCCGGTGATGGTGCGCTCCACTGCTTCTTCCCATGTCAGCTCGCCGCGCTGGGCTTGCAGCACCTGTGCGTAACCGATCGCCCGGCCTGCTGTGGAATCAGCCTTCAGACCGTGGGCTTGGAGGTTTTCAACTTCCTCCACGAGCCCTTTATCGAACATGAGGCGGCTGCGCAGCTCAATGCGTGGGTTCAGCCAGCTGGAATCCGTGCGCAGACCGAGGATTATCGTCCCCCACCGGGGCGGAGCATTCTTCGGTGGCTGGCTGGCTTTGAAGGGCTTCCCAGTAAGCTCGATAACCTCCAGCGCGCGCACGGTGCGGCGCGGATCTTTGTCCTCGATGATGGCTGCGGCCGCTGGGTCCACAGCGGCCAGCTCCGCGTGCAGAGCATCGGTACCAATCTCTTGACGCCGGGCCTCCCAGCGGGCCCGCACCTGCGGGTCAGTGGGTGGGAACTGCCAGTTATCCACGAGCGATTGGACATACAGCATGGAGCCGCCCACCAGAATCGGGGTTTTACCGCGTGCACGGATGCCGTCAATATCCGCGATGGCGGAGGCCTGATAGCGCGCTACCGACGCCGTTTCCGTCACGTCCCACACATCGAGCTGATGGTGCGGAATGCCTTCGCGTTCCTCCATTGTCAGCTTGGCTGTGCCAATATCCATGCCCCGATAGAGCTGCATCGAGTCGACGTTGACAACTTCCCCGTCGAGCTCGTGGGCCAGGGCTACCCCGAGCGCTGATTTCCCGGAGGCCGTCGGACCCACCACCGCTATAGGGGTTGGGCCGGGTGCTTGAATATCAGGCATTAGCACTGCCACCCCGCCACATAGCGTCCTACCCCCAGGGTTGAATCCGCTGCCCGAAGCTCCGCGTGACGCGGGTGCACGCTTGCCAACTGCGCCCAGAGGCTCGTCTCGAGCACACCGGCAGCGCGGAGGCGCTCTTCGTCGCAGTGGCCTTCCCCTCCCGCTAGGATGCTTTCGCACCACAGGTGTGCATCCCGTGCGCCATCGACAAGCGCAAGCGGCGCGCGCTCGGTCAGGCCGGCCGAACCGTCAACACAGACTACGGTCAGGCGCCCGGGGCGGACCTCACCGAGTTCAGCGCGAGAATCCTCCACCACGAAGCCCGGTTTATCGGAAGTGAGATTAAGCGCACGGTTAAGCACGTAGCGGGCCATGATTTCCGGAAGGAAATTCCCGCCGCCGACGTTGACCTGTGGTGCTCCCCATGCTTTCAAGCTCCCTGTGTGCTCGGTACGCCAGCGCACGTCGCGCGATCCCACAATGTCCACCTGGAGGGGGCTGCTGCCGCTCACGCGTGCGGCATCACGGGCCAACTCGCACGCAGCACTGAGCAGCGCACGCGAGGCATCGTCGCTGGGTGAGAGTTCTTCCGCCAGGGCCGGTGAGGCTGGCATAATCATGAGATTCTGCATCGACTCCCATCCTATAAGGTTAGTTTTTCGGGGTTAACACGCGGCTGCGCGGCTGAAACGGTAGTGTTGTGTGACATAAGTTCTGGCAGCCGTGTCGCGCGGCGCGATAGTACCGAAGGTGGTTTCCTACCATGTCCGCTATTCCTTCCCCTGGAGCCATGCCCCGCAAGGGTTCTCGTCCCGGCCCAACTCCGTCCGCCCCGGCAGCTCGCCCGGTGCAGCCCGTGAAGAACGATCCCACTCAGTGGGGCCGCGTTGATGCTGATGGTTCGGTGTATGTCAAAGCACCCGAGGGCGAACGCAAGATCGGTGAATGGCAGGCGGGTACTCCCGAAGAAGGCCTAGCGCATTTTGGCGCGCGCTACGATGATCTGTCTACCGAGATCGAGCTGCTGGAATCCCGCCTGAATGCACATCCGGGCGATGCAGCATCGATTAAGGCTACCGCGGCAGAGCTGCGGGAATCCCTGCCCACGCAGGCGGTGATTGGTGATATTGCAGCCTTGGATCAGCGCCTAGGCACCGTCATCGAGCATTCTGTGGAGGCCGGCGAACAAGCACAGGCCGATAAGGCCCGCCGCCGCGAGGAGGCAATCGCAAAGAAGGAGAAGCTCGCCGCAGAGGCCGAGGACATCGCCGCTAACTCGACGGAGTGGAAGGCCGCCGGCGACCGAATCCGCGCCATCCTCGAGGAATGGAAGCAGATCCGCGGCATCGACCGCCACACGGATGATGCCCTGTGGAAGCGCTATTCCCGCGCCCGGGATTCCTTCAACCGCCGCCGCGGCTCGCACTTCGCTGAGCTCGACCGCAACCGCGCTGCTGCCCGCGCCAAGAAGGAAGAATTGGTTGAGCGCGCAGAAGCTATCAAGGAATCCACCAACTGGGGTGAGACGGCGCGCGCTTACCGCGACCTCATGACGGAGTGGAAGGCCGCTGGCCGCGCGCCGCGCGAGATTGATGACAAGCTCTGGGCCCGCTTCCGCGCCGCGCAGGACCACTTCTTTAATGCCCGCAACGCCGTCAACGATGAGCGCGACAAGCAGTTCGCAGAGAACGCCGCCGCCAAGGACGCACTCATTGCGGAATATGACTCCCAGATTGATCCCACCAAGTCGCTCGACGCGGCGAAGGCCAAGCTGCGAGAGCTGCAAGAAAAGTGGGAGGAGATTGGTTTCGTCCCACGCAATCAGGTGCGCGAGTTCGAGGCTAAGATTTCCGCTCTGGAAAAGCGCGTAAGCGATGCCGAGGATTCAGAGTGGCGCCGGACCGATCCGGAGGCCCAGGCCCGCGTGGCTCAGTTCCAGGCCAAGGTGGATGACTTCACCGCTCAAGCAGAAGCAGCTGAGGCCAAGGGCAATACCAAGAAGGCAGAGGATCTGCGTGCCCAGGCCAAGCAGTGGCAGGAGTTCGCGGATGCCGCCGCGGCTGCTGTCAACGGCAAGTAAGCGCGCTGCGTAGCCTGAGTGTTCGTTCACATCGTCGCCCCGCCGGGCTCGGCACACGCTGAGCCGGCTGACTGTCTCCGCAGCTTCGTCTTCGACGCTAACCTTGCCGCGCAAGAGGCCAGCGGTGATCCCGCAGCCAGTGGCTCTCCACGTCGCGTGCTCCAGCGTCTCCAAGGTTCTACGGAGTCACGCACCTACCTCTTTGGTCTGACAGACTCCGTCTTGGGCCCAGCTGGAGAGTTAGGCTTGCCGGTTATTTCGGCCGCCGAGCCCAGCCCGGAAATTGACTTCGACGGTTTCATCCACATCTCGCTTCCGCTTTTGGAAGAGACAGATAACGCCGACATCGAGTGCGTCCTCGCCGCCGATCTCCTCCCGCTGCCTGGGGAAGAGCTGGAGCCGGAAGCCCTCGAGGTCACGCGGATCTTGGCCCGCGAAGCCCTCCGCCTTACCCGCCAGCTAGGCCGCAAGAATGCCCAGGTTGGCATGCTGTACCCGCCGGACGCGGACTACTCATACGATCCGATGTCGCAGGCCTACCTCGAACTGGGCTTTCGCCAGAAGCACGCCGAGCGTCAGATGTACATCGACATCGCTGCCACCTCCCCGGTCCTCGGCGCGCACGTCTGGCCGGACTACGATATTCCGGATGCACTGCTTGACGACGTCCTCCGCTTGCTCACCCTCGCCTCCACCGACGCGGTCTACGGTGACTTGAGCGTCGAGCCCATCGTGTGGACGCGGCAGCGCCTCAAGGAGGCTCACGCCCGACTGCGCTCCCGCGGAGCGCACACTCTGCTCGTGGGTATTCTCGACCAAGGTAATGTCGTCGCCCTCACGGAGCTCTCCCGTCACGGCGATGCAGACCCCGAGGTGTGCGAGTGGACGCTTACAGTGACTGACCGTGAATACCGACGCCGCGGGTTCGCCACGCGCGCCAAACAGCACGCTCAGTACGCAGTGGCGCACCACTGGCCCACCGTGCGCCGTGCGTATTGCTCAGTGGCCCAGGCCGATCCAGCGATGAACGCGCTGTATGCCCGCCTCGGGGCGCACGTCATTTCCGCCAGCAGCGCCTACGAGCTCACTGTATAAACGGGGTAGTCGGTATAGCCGCGCTCCCCTCCCGTGTAGAACGTGCTCTCATCCGGCGCGGTGACAGGCAATTCCTCCTGCCAGCGGCGGACTAGGTCCGGATTCGAGATGGCCAGCCGCCCCACCGCCACGGCATCGCCGTGCTGCACCAGCTGCTCGGCCTCCTCCCGCTGGGTGATGCGACCAAAGCCTGAGTTGAGGATGACGCGTGTCTTCCCGTTGGCGCGAACATGAGTGCTCAGCTCGGTGATGAGCTCACTAGTGGGCTCTGCGTGAAGGAAAGAAACATAGGCCAAGCCGAGGTCTTCGATGGCGCGAAGCAGCCCACCGTAGGTGGCGCGCACATCCTCAGTGTCGCTTTCCTCAATGCCTTGAATATTGTTTTGCGGCGATAGGCGCAGCGCAAGGCGGTCCGCGTCAATCTCTTCAGCCACCGCACGCAGGATCTCCTCCACAAGGCGATAGCGCTTCTGCGGGCTTCCGCCATAAGCATCGTCGCGGTGATTCGAGCTCGGGGAAAGGAATTGATGCAGGAGATAGCCGTTGGCACCGTGGATCTCTACGCCATCCATGCCTGCGTCAATGGCGTTGCGTGCGGCTTGCCGGAACTCATCGATGATGCGCGGCATCTCTTCACTATCGAGTGCTCGGGGCACTGGGCACTCCTTACGGGATTCGAAATCTCTCACCGCAGTGCCGGAGGCCAGCGCGGAGGGAGCTGCCGGCTCCGCTCCTTCAAGAAGGCTGGTATGAGACAAACGCCCGCCATTCATTACCTGCATGAAGATGCGCCCGCCGGAATCGTGAACGGACTTCGCCACGCGACGCCACCCAGCTATCTGCTCTGGTGTCTCGATACCAGGCTGGCCTGGGAAGGCACGGCTGGTCACCGCTGGGAACACGCCTTCTGTCACGATTAGCCCCATGGAGGCGCGTTGCGCGTAGTACCTCTCGTGCAACTGCGTGGGGACACCGTCGCGACCTGCGCGCGACCGGGTCAAAGCCGCCATCGTCACGCGGTTTGGAAGCGTTAGTCGTCCCAGTTCTAAAGAGTCAAAGAGTGTAGCCATGCACTCCACAACACGAATCTAGGAACGCTTATTCCTCGCCCTGCTGGCTCCGGTGGCGTGAGGCGGCGCGTGAGCGGCGGTCGTCGATAAGCAGCGGGTTCTGTTCCGCTGGAAGCGCGGTCGCGGCTTCGTTCTGCAGGACTCCCACGTGGTCAAGCTGCCCCGAGACTTCCCGCACGCGCTCCGCGGCGGCTAGCTGCTCAGGGCTGCGGCGCAACGCCACTTGGCAGTACACCAGGAAGGCCACCAACGTAGACACAGCGCCCACGTACATGCCAATAGATGCCCCCTCAGCGGCACCGCCGCGGTACCAGAATCCCCACAAGTTAACGAAAAAGGAGATGGTCACCATCATCCATGCGGCGAGAGCCACAGACGTCCGCCGCGTAAGGATCGTAGCGGTAGTCAGAATTCCCACGCCACCCAACGCTAACCAGGCGCTAACGGTCTCCATAAGTGAGATTCGCACTCCCTCGGCGGTTCCGCCTACGAAGAGTGCTTCCCATCCACGGGCATCACCGGCATAAGGCAACACCAGATACGCTACCCACGCCACGACAGACACGATGAGCGCATATTTGTGCTTTCCCAGTTCGATGGTCTTCGCCGCGCGCTTTTCTGCGGCGACAGCATCGCGCACCTGCTTCAAGTCATCACTCATAGAATCGGAGCCTACTCCCTTCTAGCAGCCACAGGAATCAGCGGGAGCGCTGGGCTTGCCGACGCCCGGCAGGCCCAGCCCCACCCCAATCGGTGCCGTGGTGGGGGTCTGCCCCGCAGCCGACATGTCGCCGGCCTTGGTGCGGCGGTGCTCACTGACACCGGAATCGGCCATGAGGAAGAAAGAGCCCGCATCCGTCACGGTGGTGTGCACGACATCGCCAGGGCGAATCTCCGCGGAGATGTCCTTGCCCTCACCATCGACCGGCGCAAAGTGAACGAGGCGGCCATCGCGAGCACGGCCGGTAAGACGGTGGGTCTCGGCGGACTTACGGCCGCCTTCCGCCTGGACCAGGAGCTCCACATCGGTGCCAATGAGCTTCGCGTTCTCCTCGGCCTGGATGGAGTCTTGGAGCGCTACGAGGCGCTCGAAGCGCTCCTGCACTACCTCCTTCGGGATCTGGTTCTCCATGACCGCAGCCGGGGTTCCCGGACGCGGCGAATACTGGAAGGTAAACGCGGAGGCAAAGCGGGCGCGACGCACGACATCCAGGGTGGCCTCAAAGTCCTCCTCCGTCTCACCGGGGAAGCCCACGATGATATCGGTGGTGATGGCGGCGTGCGGCATTTTCTCGCGCACTTCGTCGAGGATGCCTAGGAACTTCTTCGTGCGGTAGGAACGGCGCATGTCTTTGAGCACCTTGTCGGAGCCAGACTGCAGCGGCATGTGCAACTGTGGGCACACAGCCGGAGTCTCCGCCATGGCATCGATGACGTCGGAGGTGAACTCTGCCGGGTGCGGGGAAGTAAAGCGCAGGCGCTCAAGCCACTCGATCTTGCCCACTTCCCGCAGCAGCTTGGAAAAGGCGAAGCGGTCTCGCGGCAGGTCCGGGTCAGCGAAATTGACGCCATAGGCATTGACGTTTTGGCCCAGCAACGTCACCTCGGACACTCCCTGCTCCACCAAGGCCTGAACCTCTGCGAGGATGTCGCCAGGGCGGCGGTCCTCTTCCTTGCCGCGCAGGGAAGGAACGATGCAGAAAGTACAGGTGTTATTGCAGCCCACGGAGACCGATACCCACCCGGCATAGGCGGACTCGCGCTTGGCCGGCAGCACGGAGGGAAAAGCCTCAAGCGCGTCGACGATTTCAACCTGGGCCTCATCATTGTGGCGGGCGCGTTCGAGAAGTGTCGGCAAAGCCGCCATGTTGTGGGTGCCGAATACCGCATCGACCCACGGCGCGTGGTCAAGGACTGTGTCCTTATCCTTTTGCGCCAAGCAGCCGCCCACCGCAATTTGCATGCCGGGGTGGTTCTCTTTCGTCTTCTTGAGCGCACCCAGGGTGCCATACAAACGCTTATCGGCGTTCTCGCGTACTGCGCAGGTGTTGAAGACGATGAGGTCAGGCTCGACGCCATCCGGTACTGCCGAATATCCGGCTTCCTCTAGCAGGCCGGAGATGCGCTCTGAGTCATGAACGTTCATTTGGCAGCCAAAAGTCCGCACCTCATAGGTGCGGGGCTGAGTATTACTTACGGGGGAGGTCACGGGGGGACATTCTAACTGGCCAGTCCGACTACTCATAATGCCTTTAATTCGGTGATGCGCGCATCAAGAGCCTCGATGGATATGCGCATGACAAGTTCCTGGTTGTAGCCGCGCCGCGCGAGCGTTCCTACGATGCGGCGCAGGAATTTGTCCCTTTCATGCCGGTCGGCCGGAACCTTTTTAAGCGTCCGTGCCTTCTTCTCCGCGACCTGGCGGGCGACAGCCTCTTCAGATGCTTCTGTAATCTGCTCTAAGGCTGCGGCCCGATCAGCGGCATCAACGCCCTTCTCCTTGAGCTCCACGTTGAGGGCGCGGGACGACTTGCCGCGCCGCGCATGGCGTTGGCGAACCCATTCCTTGGCAAAGCTCGCGTCATCAACAAGGCCGACATCTGCGAGGTCATCAACAACTTCCTCGACCACGTCGGGCTCGAAGTCCGCAGCAACAAGGCGGTCACGCAGTTCCTTGCGGGAACGCGCTCTCTGGTCCAGCAGACCGAGCGCACGAGAACGCACGGGAGCCTTCGCAGCTTCGGCTTCTGCGTCAACTAGCTGTCCGCCCGCGTCACCTGATTCATAGGATTCGAGGGCCTGGCGCAGCTTCTCAATCTTCTCCGGTGAGGGTTGTGCCATAGATCCCGTTTAGTCGTCGTCGAAATCGACGTTCGGAACCAGATCCACAGACTCATCCGTCAGCGGATCATCTGCTCCTGGCACATCCATGGCCACGTTGTCGCCACTCTCGGCAGCGGCAGCACCCACACCGAGCTTGACAAAGATCTTCTTCTCAATCTCATCCGCCAGATCCGGATTATCCTTGAGGAAGTTACGAGCCTTCTCCTTGCCTTGGCCCAGCTGGTCACCCTCATAGGTAAACCAGGAACCAGACTTCTTGATGAAGCCGTGTTCGACGCCCAAGTCAATAATGGAAGACTCGCGCGAAATACCTTCGCCATACATGATGTCGAACTCAGCGATCTTGAACGGCGGGGAGACCTTGTTCTTTACAACCTTGAGCTTGGTGCGGTTACCGATGGCATCCTGGCCGTCCTTCAAGGTTTGGATTCGGCGGATATCGCAGCGCACCGAAGCATAGAACTTCAGCGCCTTACCACCAGTCGTGGTCTCCGGCGAACCAAACATCACGCCGATCTTCTCACGCAGCTGGTTGATGAAGATGGCGGTGGTCCCCGAGTTATACAGAGCACCCGTCATCTTACGCAGCGCCTGGGACATGAGACGAGCTTGGAGGCCAACGTGGCTATCACCCATCTCACCTTCGATCTCCGCCTTGGGGGTCAGGGCAGCAACCGAGTCAATCACGATGATGTCAATGGCGCCAGAGCGCACGAGCATATCGGCGATTTCCAAAGCCTGCTCACCAGTATCCGGCTGGGAGACCAGCAGGTTATCGGTATCAACGCCAAGCAGACGTGCGTACTCCGGATCGAGAGCGTGCTCAGCATCGATGAAGGCCGCAATACCGCCAGTCTTCTGCGCCGATGCAATCGCGTGCAGAGCAACGGTAGTTTTACCCGAGGATTCCGGACCATAAATCTCCACGATACGGCCACGCGGGAAACCGCCGACACCCAATGCGATATCGATGGCCGTATTACCGGAGGAAATAGCCTGGATTGGCGGGCGATCATCATCACCCAGGCGCATAACGGCGCCCTTACCAAAATCCTTCTCAATCATCGCCATGGCAGCGTCAAGGGCTTTTTGACGATCATCGCCCTTGCTTGCTGCCGAGGACTTCTTCTTCGTAGCCATTCATTTCCTCACTATCGTGCGTCAGTTGTAGTGCGTTCTTACGCGTTAATTAAAGGTGGCACCTAATTAGACTGCCACGTGGCAGCTGAGGTTCCCTGGCGCGACTCAAACAGCCTTAGCACCCTCTCCTCAAGCCACGAAGTCACCCTAACGTGCCCGCCGGACCACGTCCCACAATACACACACAAGTGTTCGATTTTCCATTTCGCCCTAACGCGTGTCTAAGCGGCAGTCTCCACTACTGAAGTACCAGGGGGCCGCCCTGCTCTTGCCGCGAGAAAGTCACCTTCTCAGTAGCCTGAAGAACGGCCACCTCCTCCCCTAACGAGCTGCAAACATCCAGGTCATCGAGGTCAGCCCTGCTACTCATATACTTGGAATACCCCGGCCCTTGCACATCACGGTAGAGCTCAACGCTACCCGCCGCCGGTGGCACCCACTCATCGTCCTCATCTGTACCTCCCTGCCAGGTTCCATCACTGGCGGCGAGGACATCCCTTTCGGTAGCGCCGGGGCAAATAATGATCACCCGTTCATACTCCGAATCGAAGATGTCACCGATCGGCATGTCTACGCTTCCCGGCTCCCCTTCCTCGACCCCAGCGGCCTCATCGATATTTTCGATGACATTCGCGGAATTCACCAACGAACATCCAGCTAGGCCGCCTATGGCCACACCGGAAAGAAGTACTACTGCCCCATAGCGCGCCCTAAGGCACCCTAAACCCTTAAGCCACGCTTGTTTCTGCCCTATTTCCATGCACCAAAGATACCCCATTCGGGGTGGATGTGCCGCCTAAAATACGTGCTTGAACACTGTTCAAAAAGTGCTATTTGCTGCACAGTTATCCCACTGGATAAACTTTGGCCCATGAAAAAGAATTCCGTCGCGACTGACATCGCGTACGTCGCGGTCTTCACCGCGCTCATCATAGTCTTTGCTTTCGTCTCTATCCCCACCCCCACCGCGGGTGTGCCCATCGTTCTCCAAAATGCCGTTATCATCCTGGCCGGCCTGGTTCTTGGTGGCCGGCGCGGCCTCTTCGTCGGTCTGCTTTTTATAGCTCTCGGCCTCGTCGGCCTGCCCATCCTCGCCGGCGGACGTAGCGCGTTGAGTGCTCTCGCCGGCCCCACGGTTGGCTACCTCGTTGGCTACGTCGTCGCCCCGGCCATCGCTGGACTCATCGCCTACCGCGCCCCGCGCAACAAGGGCGGAATGACACTCATCCTCGCTATCGCCGGCGTCGTTGGCCTCGCCGTCCAGTACTTCTGCGGAATTCTCGGCTTGATGTACCGCTCTGACATGTCCCTCAGTGCAGCCACCATCGCCCAGGGGCCATTCCTCATCCCCGATCTCATCAAGGTCGCCGTGATGGTTGTCATCGCAGTCGGTGTCCATGCAGCGTTCCCGGACCTGATGGGCCGGCGCACCGCTAAGGCGAAGTAGCTCCCGTGCCGCAGATTGAATTCCGCAATGTGTCCGTCACCTTCGACGAGACGCCGGTGCTTAACGACGTTTCCCTCAACTTGAGCGAACAACGCATCGGCATCATCGGCGCCAACGGCGGCGGCAAGTCCACTCTGGTCCGACTCATCAACGGTCTCGGTGAGCCCTCGCGTGGTGAGGTCTTGGTGGACAGCATGAACGTCGCCAAGCACGGCAAAGAAATCCGACGCCGCGTAGGTTTCGTCTTTTCTGATGCCGAGAACCAGATCGTCATGCCGCAGGTACGCGATGACGTGGAGTTCTCTCTGCGCCGCCTCAAGCTATCCCGGGAGGAGCGCACCGCGCGCGTCGACGCCGCCCTCAGACGCTTCGGCCTCGACGCCCTGGCCGAGCAATCCCCACACTCGCTCTCCGGCGGGCAGAAACAGCTCCTCGCGCTGGCTGCGGTGCTGGTCATGGAACCGACCGTTATCATCGCCGACGAGCCGACAACCCTGCTCGATCTTCGCAACCGTGACCGCATTCGCCGCGAGTTTGACCGCCTGGAGCAGCAGCTGATCGTGGTTACCCACGACCTGGACTTCCTCTCCGACTTTGACCGCGTTCTGTGCATTGACGACCACCGCGTAGCCGCCGATGGAACACCCGACGAGGTCATTCCCTTCTATACGAAGCTCATGGAATCCCGCCCCCTCTAGTGCTCATGCCCAAGAACATCCCACTCGGCTTCTACGTCGATGCCAATACCATCATCCACCGCATCCCCGCCGCGGTGAAATTCCTCGTACTCATCGGCTTCATCCTCGTGACCTCGCTGGCGGTGCACACGATCGGCTGGGCAGCGTTGAGTCTCGCCTTCCCGCTGGTCCTCTTCCCCATTGCCCAGGTTCCCTTCCGCGTCGCGCTCGGCCAGCTCGCGCCGCCGCTCTATCTCCTCGTCGCGCTCGCTGCATTTCAGTGGTGGCAGAAGGACTTCACGGCGGCTGCCGTCATGTTCCTCACGATTTACGCGGCGATTAGCGCGGCGGTCCTGCTGACGCTCACGACGAAAGTCTCGGAAATGATGGACTCCCTGGATCGCGCCCTTGCCCCGCTGGGGCGCCTCGGGGTCCCCGTTGAGAACATCACGCTGGCGATGTCCCTGACTATTCGACTGCTTCCCCTCATGCTGGGAACCGTGGTCGAGGTGCTAGACGCACGAAAAGCCCGGGGCGCCACGGCATCATTAACCGCTTTTGGCACCCCGGTTATCATTCGCTCTATCCGCCGCGCACGCGCCATGGGTGAGGCGCTTCAAGCGCGCGGCGTCGGCGACTAAGCCTATTCTCCGCGCAGCTCGCGCAGGCGGGCCTGAACGGCATCGTTCTGCATGTTCGGCTGAGCCTGGGTTCCTGCCGAGCCGATTGCCTGCTGGGAGTTGCCCTCCACGGCCTTCGGGTTATTCATCTCCGCGCGAATCTGCTCGAGACGGGAGTGGCCAGCCAGTTGCACGCCGGCCTGCTCAATCTCCTGCATACGGTTAGACACGGAGTTCTCCGCGAGCTCTGCCTGACCCAGGGCCTTGGAGTAACGGCGCTCAATCTTGTCGCGCACCGCGTCCAGAGACGGGGTGTTGCCGTTGGCAGAAAGCTCATTCATCGAGTTGAGGGACTCGGAAACCTTCTCCTGCATCTTGGCCTGTTCAAGCTGGGACAGCAGCTTCGAGCGCTCGTTGACCTTCTCACGCAGGGCCATGCCATTGCGCTCGACGGCCTTCTTAGCCTGCTCCGCCTGCTGCAGCGCCTGATCATGCAGCTTCTTGGTGTCCTCAACAGACTCCTCGGCAGTTACCAACTGGGCGGCGAAGGCTTCTGCTGCGTTCTCATACTCGGTAGCCTTCTGCGCATCGCCCTCAGCACGAGCCTTGTCCGCCAAGTTCAGAGCGTTGCGGGTGTTCTGCTGCAGCTTTTCGATCTCGCTGAGACGGCGGTTGAGCTGCATCTCCAGCTGACGCTGGTTGCCGATGACCGCCGCAGCCTGCTGCGAGAGCTCCTGGTGCTGGCGCTGAGCTTCCTCGATTGCCTGCTCAATCTGTACCTTCGGATCAGCGTTCTCCTCGATCTTCGAATCGAAGAGAGCCATCAAGTACTTCCAGGCCTTTACGAATGGATTCGCCATAACAGAAGGTGCCTTTCTCAGCAGTTCGTTGTGTCTATAAAAAGTGTTCGAAGAGAATTCTCTGCCTGCCTAATATTAGCGAAGCAAGCAGTGCTACGCCGCGGTTCTACAGTTCCGATGCTGCGGGTGCGGTGGACGCTAGCTCCTCATCCATCGATGGCAGCGCCATGTAGCCAGCGGCCTCGATGAGAACATCGGAAACACTGACATCAAGCGCATGGCACACGGATGCCAGAAGCTCAGAGGAAACCTCCTTGCGGCCGCGCTCCAACTCCGAAAGGTATCCCGGGGACACGCGCGCTACACCGGCGAGCTCACGAAGGGTCACGCCCTTATCCGCACGGAAGGCGCGAAGCGTCAGTCCGAGCGCCTCACGCAGCAGCGGCTCAGGGGTCCGCGTCGACCGCGTGCTGGTCTGGGTGGGCTTATCAAGTAATGCAACTGAAGTGTTCATCACTCCGTACAACGGCCCAGCACTCCTCCTTGTTCCCACAATCAACTATTTTTCTTCAAGAGTTGATAGGAGAAGACTCAATGCTACCTCAACTGCACCGGCACGAATCGCGTTGCGCCCCTCAGCAGAAAGCTCATAGAGGACGCCGCGCTTGGCGACGCCCCCGTCGCCCCTCCCGCACAGCCCCACATACACGGTTCCCGCAGGTTTACCTTCTTGGAGGTCCGGCCCGGCCACACCAGTCAGCCCTATCCCCCAATCCGCACGCGTTTCGACAACTGCGGCCTCAGCCATCTGCGCGGCAGTTGCTGCGGACACCACGCCTTGATCGTCAAGCTCTTCCACGGTGGTGTTGAGGAAATGTGCCTTGACCTCTGTCGCATACGTCACCAGACCGCCCCGCAACACCGCCGAGGCTCCCGGCACGCTCGCCACCGTGGCAGCGGCTAAACCGGCAGTAAGGGACTCACAGAACGCCACGGTTTCGCCGCGCTCACGGAGCCTGGACACTAATTGCTCCTCGATGCTCACTGGTTCTCCCTACGGCCATCAATGAGATACTGGATGCCGGTCAGGACAGTAACGAAGGCGGCAGCCAACATGACGAGGAAGCTCGGAAGGTCCATCCACCCCGGCAGCGGACAGAGATACAACGCCACCGCCAAGGTCTGCAGCGCTGTCTTGAGCTTTCCGCCTTGGGAAGCCGGCACCACTTTTCCTTGGCGCAGCAAGAAGAAGCGCCAAATAGTGATTCCGAACTCACGGAAGAGAATGACGACGGTGATCCACACGGGCAGAGCACCAGTGATGTTGAGGCACACGAAGGCCGCGGTCATCAGAGCCTTATCCGCGATGGGATCCGCAATCTTGCCGAAATTTGTAATGAGCCCACGCGAGCGTGCGATATCGCCATCCAGCTTGTCTGTGAGCATGAGGAGCGCAAAGCATACAAAGGACCACCACTCATGTCCGGCCAAAACCAACCAGGCGAACAAGGGGATAAAGAGGATGCGCAAACTGGTCAAGATATTGGGAAGATTCCAATTGGAGACCTCGGGATTTACATCCGCGGTTTGAGAGTGGTTGTGCGCAGCCTGAGAATCATTCACGCCCTTCATCCTACCGTGGCCTCCCTACCCCTCGCGCGAGCACTACCATGGAAAATATGAAGTACTTCGCTGTCTCCTATGAATACAATCCATCCAACCCAGTCATCGCAAATGTTCGCCCGAAACACCGCGAGTTCATCGGCGCGCTCCATGAGAAAGGCCAGATCTGCGGATCGGGCCCCTTCACCGATTCCAAGGGTGGGGCTCTCATCGTCCTGCAATTTGAGGACGAGTCAATTGAGGTGGCCGAGGTAATCGCCCTCATGGACCAGGACCCCTTCTACGTTGAAGGCGCCGTCACTGGCCGTGCCTTCCGCGAGTGGAATCCCGTTATCAATTCCTTTTAAACTCTTCCCCCATGCTGCCCGGGACTCGGGCAGCACTCGGAGTTAGGGCAGCTCGGATTTCGGCAGGTCCTCTGCCTTGCCCACAAGCTCCCCCTGCTTGTTACGAACGATCTTGTTGCCAACATCGTCCCAGTCGTAGTGGTTGTGGGAAATCACCACGCCACCCTGAGTTTGGTCGCGCTTGTCTTTCCACACAGACAGCAACACAGTGATTGCGAGCACGCCGACGATGACCAACAGCGACATCAGCGTGGAAATCTCCGGCACGGCGGAAACATCCTCACCGCCATTAATGAACGGCAAGTTGTTCTCATGCAATGCATGGAACAACAGCTTGACGCCGATGAACAGCAGAATGATACCCAGGCCATAGGGCAGGTAAACCAGACGGTCCAACAGGCCATCGATGAGGAAGAACATCTGACGCAGGCCCATGAGCGCGAATGCGTTGGTGGTGAATACTAGGAAGGGCTCCGAGGTAATGCCGTAGATGGCGGGGATGGAGTCGAAGGCAAACATGACGTCGATAAGCCCAATTGCTGCCAGCGCCACGAACAGCGGGGTGAGCGCGAACTTCCCCTTCTTCTCCCCGGACTCTTCACGGTGGGTGAGCTTATCTCCGTGGTAGCGCGGGGTTACGTGTACGACCTTGCGCAGCCACTTAACCACCAGCATGTCATTGGGGTCAGTCTCCGGGGCGTCGTTGATCTCATCGATGAGCAGCTTCACTGCGGTGTAAATGAGGAAGATTGCGAAGATGTAGAAGACATCAGACCATGCAGCGATAATTGCCGCGCCCAACAAAATGAAAATGAGGCGGAATACCAGGGCCAAAACGATTCCGATGAGGAGCACCTTCTGCTGGTATCTGCGGGGGATTTTGAAGGATCCCATGATGAGCGAGAAGACGAATAGATTGTCCACGCTCAGCGCCTGTTCCGTCACCCAACCGGTGTAGAACTGTGCGGCATGTTCGCTGTCCCACAGCACCCATACAACTCCGCCGAAGACAACGGCGATTGCCATATAAAACAGCGTCCACCCACCGGATTCCTTGAGCGTAGGCTCATGGGGCGAGCGAACGTGGCTGTAGAAATCGAAAATAAAAAAGCCCAGAATCACCGCCATGGTGATGGCCCAAACCCACAATGGTACGTGCATAATGCGCTATCCCTCCGGTCGACGCGACAACAAAGACCGGAGGTCTCCCCCGCTAGTGATGCTTACGCAGAGCAACGCTAGCCGGCGCGACCGGGAACTGTACCGCAGTTGCCGTGTTGACGATCGACGCCGAGGATTGGGGTACTCCCCTCCAAGACCCGCCCTATCCTACACGGAACTTAGAACGCACCTGTGGAGGGGTTGGCAGAGATTTCGACGGTGCGGGTATCTGCTGACTCGTCCTCAGTTCCGTCTGCACCTTCAGCCTCTTGGACTTCCTTCGGTGCCTCTGCCGGGTCAGCTCCCTTGATCATCCAAATGATGGTGTCGAGCTCTTCCGGTTTGACCAGCACCTCACGGGCCTTGGAGCCTTCCGAAGGCCCAACCACACCCCGTGATTCCATGAGGTCCATGAGGCGGCCGGCCTTGGCAAAGCCGATGCGCAGCTTGCGCTGAAGCATCGACGTGGAGCCCAACTGGGATGTGACCACGAGGTCGACGGCCTCCAAGAGGTCGTCCATGTCCTTGCCGATCTCCTCGTCGATCTCCTTCTTGGCGTCCTTGGCTTTATCCTCCGTGACACCTTCGGTGTAGTTCGGTGTGCCTTGTGCCTTCGCGGCGTCGACAACCGCTTGCACTTCCTCATCCGAGACGAACGCGCCCTGCATGCGCACTGGGCGCCCGCCCTGCGGGATAAACAGGCCATCGCCCATACCGATGAGCTTCTCGGCACCACCCTGGTCCAAGATGACGCGGGAGTCCGTGAGCGAGGAGGTCGCGAACGCCAGGCGGGACGGCACGTTGGTCTTGATAAGGCCGGTGACCACGTCCACGGACGGGCGCTGTGTTGCGAGCACGAGGTGGATACCCGCCGCACGGGCCTTCTGGGTGATGCGGACGATGGAGTCCTCGATCTCCTTCGGCGCCGTCATCATGAGGTCCGCGAGCTCGTCCACGACGCACACGATGTAGGGGTACGGGCGCATCTCTCGCTGGGAGCCAGCCGGGGCCTGGTATTCGCCGCTGCGAACCTTGCGGTTGAAATCCTCGATCTTGCGCACGCGGGCAGCCTGCATGTCCATGTAGCGCTGCTCCATCTCCTCCACCAGCCATTGCAGGGCCGCTGCGGCCTTCTTCGGCTGCGTAATGATCGGGGTGATGAGGTGCGGGATGCCCTCGTAGGGTGTGAGCTCGACCATCTTCGGATCCACCAGGATGAGGCGAACGTCTTCCGGGGTCGCGCGAGTCAGCAGCGAGACCAGCATCGAGTTCACGAACGCCGACTTACCTGAACCGGTTGCACCGGCCACGAGAAGGTGCGGCATCTTCTTCACGGAGAAGGAGGTGAATTGGCCCTCGATGTCCTTGCCCAAGCCAATGAGCATTGGATCGTTATCAGCACGCAATGCCGGGGAATCCAAAACATCACGCAGGCGCACCATTTCACGGTCCGCATTAGGCACCTCGATACCGACTGCAGACTTGCCCGGAATCGGGGTCAACAGGCGCAGGTTATCCGTCGCCACTGCATAAGCCAGATTGGACTGCAGGTTCGTAATCTTCGAAACCTTGACGCCTGGTCCCAGCTCAATTTCATAGCGCGTCACTGTAGGGCCACGGCTAAACCCGGTGACTTGGGCATCGACCTTAAACTCCTCAAAGACTTCAGTGATGGCTTCGATAATGCGGTCGTTGGCCTCCGTGCGAGCCTTCGCAGGCTTGCCGGCCGTAAGCAGGTCAGTCGTCGGCACGTCATAACCGCCCCCCAGTGCGGTATCTTCCGCACCGCTCGGCGCCGCCGGCGCTTGTTGCGCCGCGTCTTGAACATCCTCGTCGACCTTGGCGCCCGTGCGCGCATCGCGCCCGGAACGCTCCTGGAACATACGGACGGCCTCGGAGTGTGCGGCGGAGACAACGTCCTCCCCAGCCGACGCTGCGCTTGCCGACGCCCCCGCGGCTGCCGCCCCCAGCGCCGCACCGGCGGCACCGCCAACGTCTACGCGGGGACGCTTCTGCTGTGCAGGCTTGTGCGCAGGTTTCTCAACCGGCTTCTCGACAGGTTTCGGTGCTGCCTTCTGCTTCTGCTCCGGCTCCGGAACAACGGGGATCTCGTCGGTGTCATCGACGCGGCGCTCGGGCACGGCATCAAAGGAGGGGCGGCCGTGTTGGACCGGTTCCTGCTTCATGGGCTGTGCCGCCGAGTCAAAGGAGACCGTGGCGTTCTCATCCGGCGCAACGGCCGGGTAGCTCTGCGTGTGCTGCGTGCGCTGGCGCTGGCGCGGTCGCGGAGTATGGACCGGGCGCGTGGGGCGCTCGCGCCCCTCGGCGATGGCGTCGATGTCATCGCTGACATAGCCGTAGTCGTCTGCGGAGGCGTCGTCAAGCAGCTCATACTCCGAGCGGCCCTTCCGATCGCGGAGTCCACCGACGAGCGCAGAGAATTGGGCAGCCACGAAGTCATAGGCTTCGCGCAGGGTGATGCCGGTGATGTTGAGCGCCCCATAGACAATCAATAGGAAGAGCAACGGCACGGCCACGTAGCTAGAGAAGGCTGCTACGAGCAGCTCACCGATAGCAAAACCGATAGCGCCTCCGGCCTCTCCGGCGGCGTTCTTATTCCACGTAAGGTCCGGGAGCCCAGCAAAGATATGGATAAGGCTCAGCATGCAGACCACGATGAGGGCCGTGCCGCCAACCACGCGCGGCTTGAAGTGGCCGGCCGGGCCGGAAAGATCCATCATGAGCGCGATGGCTACGGCGATGAGCGCAACAGGAAGAACATAGGCGCCCGCGCCAATCACATAGCGCACAGCATTGGTGAGGTACTCACCGATAATGCCAGCCACTTGGAACCACGTAGCGCATGCCAAGACGATGGCCACACCAATCAGCACGAGCGCGACCGCATCCGGGTTGGAGACGCGAATGCTCTTCTCTACCCGGGCGGGGCGCTCCATGATGGTCGTCGGCATCTCGGACTCAACGTCCTGGGCACGGGTCACCTTGCTTTTCGACGAGGCGCCACCCTCAGCCCTGTTGCTAGTTCTCTTATTCTTCGCGCGTCCAGAAATTTCCCCTGGCTCCCTCACATCGTCGTAATCATCAAAAGCCTCTTCGTCATAGGACGCATCATAAGCGGGATCATAAAGATCCTCGTCCCGATCTCTCGCTTCAGCTGGCTTGAGTCCGGCGAGGCCATGCCCGACTCCCCGCGCCATGCTCCCCATGCCCCGGGCCGTAGCGCCAAATACGGTGCCCAGCCCGTGACCAACGGCACGAAAGGCGCTGCCGGTCCTCTCTTCGGAGGTCTCGGCAGCGCGGGTTGCAGACGACAGCGAGTAGCTTGTGCGGCCCGACGGTCGCGAGCGATTAGCCGTGCGACCTCGGCCGGAGGCGCGAGACGGAGCGTTCTTGACAGACATGATTGCCACTCTAGTAGCAAAAGCCCCATTAACAACATGCGCCACACACGTATGGCGAAGAAAATTAGCAGTTCAGCCTACAGGCTTGACCTTACGATTGCAGATTCATCGCCTTCAATCTCGACATCAGCGACGTCGCGGCCGAAGGCCCACAAGAGCACCTCGGACACGGTACCTCGTACGCGAACCACAGCGTCGCCTTGTCCAGACACACGGTGTCTATCCGCAGCCACGATCGGCGGGAAACCTTGTGGCTCCAGGACAACGGGCAGGCGCGAGTGCGACAACAGCCGTGTGCCTAGCAGTTTCAACGGCGCCAGTAGCTCTTTGTTGACTGCTCGTGAAAGATCTCTTGGTTCAATGCGGCCATTAGCTCGGCGGATATCCTCGTGGTGGACAAAGTGCTCGGCCGCGTTGAACACAGAGTCTGCATAGCGCAGAGGGCTAAACCTAGATGCTCCCCTCCCCCACGCATCCACCAGCTCCTCATACGTCATGCCCTCGCGGACCCCATCCGCGACGCTCCGTGTATGAGAGGACAGCGCTGGAATAAAGGAACCGAGCACAGCATCAGGGCGGTTCTCACGCACCCACAAATGCGTTGCTAGGTCCCGGGTTGTCCACCCTTCGCACAACGTCGGAGCATCAGGGCCAAGCTCATGGAACAACGCCACCATCTTGGCGCGCTCTGCTGAAGAAAACGACATGCGCCCCAGCATACCCACCGGAGGCGGGAACACTGGGGCGCTTGCGGCCTTAGCTTTAGAGCGATTCGCGCGAAGCGTGAACTTCGTCGTCGTCAGGCAACAGGATATCCGAGTTCGTCGGAACGATGGTCGGCAGAATCACCGGCTCGCGCTTGTACTTGGAGTCCATGAGCTTCGATACCTTGCGGCGCAGCTTCTGCACCATGCGGTAGGTATCGTTCTCTCCCTCAGCGGCGAGGTCGTTCATGGTGTTCTCCACCATCTCGGCGACCTCAGGCACGATACCGCGGTCATCTTCGGAGAAGCCCGTCGTGGACACCGTCGGATGCTCAAGCAGGCGCGACGTGCGGTTATCGATGACACAGGTGATGGAAACGACACCGCCGGCACCCAGGTTGGTGCGGTCCGCGAGGGTATCGGCATCGACATCACCCATCGACACACCATCGACGTAGAGGTTGCCCACCGGGATCTGGCCGACGACCTCAGCACGGCCGTTGCGCAGATCGACGACAACGCCGTTCTGCGCAAGGACCACGCGATCACGGGCCACACCAGTGGAGACTGCCAGCTCCTTGTTTGCACGCAGGTGGCGCCACTCGCCGTGCACCGGCATGGCATTCTTCGGGCGTGCAGCGTTGTAAAGGAAGAGCAGCTCGCCACCATAGCCGTGGCCGGAGGCGTGGACCTTAGCTTCCTTGTTCGTGATGACCTCAGCGCCAATCTGGGACAGCATGTTGATAACGCCGAACACGGCCTCCTCATTACCCGGAATCAGGGAGGAGGAGAAGATGATGAGGTCACCATCGCGGACGGTGATCTGGCGATGCTCACGACGGGCCATGCGGGACAGCGCCGCCATCGGCTCACCCTGGGTACCGGTGGTGATGAGCAGTACCTTGTGCGGAGCCATCTTGGCTGCCTCATCGATCGGGATGATGGTGCCGCGCGGAACCTTCAGGAAGCCCATCTTCTCCGCGATTTCCATGTTGCGCATCATGGAGCGGCCGTTGAACGCAACCTTGCGGCCGGCGGCCACGGCGGCGTCGATAGCCGCCTGCACGCGGTAGACGTTCGAGGCGAAGGAAGCGATGATCACGCGCTGCTTGGCCCCAGAAACTAGGCGCTTAAACGTTGCCGGAATGTCACCCTCAGAGGCGGACACACCCGGGATGTTGGCATTGGTGGAATCGCACAGCATGAGGTCCACGCCTTCGTCGCCGTAGCGCGACAGGGCCGGCAGGTCCGTCGGGCGGTTATCCAGCGGGGTCTGGTCCAGCTTGATATCACCGGTGTGGATGATGTTGCCAGCCGGGGTTCCCAGCATGACGCCGAGGGCATCCGGGACGGAGTGGTTCACTGCCCAGAAGCGGCAACGGAACGGACCGTAATTCACATCGGACATCTCATTGACCTCAACGAACTTCGGCTTCTGGCGGTGTTCCTTACACTTGGCAGCAATCAACGCAATAGTGAAGCGGGATGCCACAATCGGGATATCCGGGCGCAGCTTCAGCAGCCACGGGATAGCACCAATGTGGTCCTCGTGCGCGTGGGTTACGACGAGCGCCTTGACCTTGTGAATCTTCTTCTCAATCGGGCCAAAGTCCGGGAGAATCAGGTCCACACCAGGCTCACCGGAGGACGGGAAGAGCACACCACAGTCGATGATGAGCATCTCATCCTGGTACTCAAAGACGGTCATATTTCGACCGATCTCGGAAATACCGCCCAAGGCATAGATACGCAGAGAGTCCTTCTGCTGCTTCGGCGGCTCCGGCAGACGCTTGGTCAGATCCGCGCCCTGCATGGACTTAGGCACGTTGCGACGGCCGCGGTTGTTGTTGCGATTGCGGTTGTTACGACCACCGTTGTTGTTATTGCCGTTGTTGTGGTTGTTGTTGCCGCCGCGGCCGCGACCACGGCCGCCACGGGAACCACGAGAACGGGAACGACGGTTGCCGTCGTCAGAGTTTCCAGACTCCTTAGAGGATGCGCCGGAAGCAGCCGATTCCTTCGGTGCTTGGAAAACCGGCGAAGCCGCCTCATTCGAGGCGGTCTCAGTCTCCGAAGGCGGACCCGCCTTACGGGTCACCTTGCGGGAACGGTTACGGGATTCAGTCATTCTTAAAGGACTCCAGCCTTTTCCAAATCGTGACGGAGAACCTCAATCTCATCCGCGTCAGCCGCGGAAACCGGGAGACGAGGTTCTCCAACTTCAATGCCCTGCAGGCGCAAGGCAGCTTTAACAAGAGTTGCTCCTCCGAGGCGGCCTTGCGCCTCAACGAGCGGGGACAAAGTTTTCGCGTTGATCTCTCGTGCACGTGCGATATCACCTTCGTCGAAGGCCACGTAGAGATCAGCCAGGGCACGCGGGGCAATATGACCAATCACGGAAATAACGCCTGAAGCACCGAGGGCCAGCCACGGCAAGTTCAGCCCGTCATCTCCGGAGTACCATGCCAATCCGGTTTCCTGGATAAGCGGTGCAGCCGCTACAAGATCGCCCTTGGCGTCCTTGACGGCCTTGATATTCGGCACTTCCGCGAGGCGAAGAAGGGTCTCCGTCTCAATCGGAATGCCCGAGCGGCCAGGGATGTCATACAGACAAATGGGGAGGTCCACGGCGTCAGCGACAGCGCTAAAGTGCGCATACACACCGGCTTGGGAAGGCTTGGAGTAATACGGAGTTACAACCAAGAGGCTGTCTGCTCCCGCATCAGCGAAAGCGCGCGCTGCTGAAATGCTGGTGGCGGTGTTATTGGTTCCCGCTCCCGCACACAGCTTAGCGCGACTGCCTACCTCTTCCTTTACAGCTGCAAACAGCTCCAGTTTCTCATCCAATGACGTCGTCGGTGACTCACCCGTGGTCCCAGCCAAAATGAGCGAATCAATACCGTTATCAACCAGATGAGCTGCCAGGCGACGACCAGCGGACACATCCAAGGCGCCATCCTGGTCAAATGGAGTGACCATAGCTACGCCTACGCGTCCGAAGGTGTCGACGCCTGTCTGTGCTGTCATACCTGTGCTCATAGGCGTCAAGATTACCCGCTTTCGCCCCTATTGGCTGCATCGGGGTCGTGCGCGAGTCTCCTGCAAAGCCTTTAAGCGTACGGGCTCGAAGCCATTTCGGTCCCGTCGGACAACGTGGTGATGTGGAAGTCGTCGAAAAGCACCGGCGATTGCTCTCTCAACAGCTTCAAGCATGTCACCGCCAATTGGCGCATCTCAGTATCAGCCTGCTCCGTTGCCCGAGCGCCGATAAAGTGGCGCCACGCACGGTAGTTCCCAGTCACTACTATGCGGGACTCTGTGAGATTGGGCAAAACCGCACGCGCTGCCTGCCGCGCCTGCTTCTTACGAAGCAATGCGTTTGGTTCCTCTTCCAGTTTGGACTCGAGGGCGTCGAGCAGCTCTTCGTAGACAAACCTCGCTTCATCGGCCGCTTGTAGCGTTAACCGCGTTAGCTGCTCATCTTCTGCAATGAACTTGGGCAGCACTACCTCTGCTTCGTCGGAGTGTACGAAGCGTTGTGAAAGCTGGGAGAAGGAGAAGTGCCGGTGGCGCACCAACTCATGCGTTGCCGAGCACGACAGCCCTCTTATATACAGCGTCGCGGTGGCATGCTCCAGAAGCGCGTCGTGACCCACTTCCAAGATGTGGTGTAAATAAGCCTGGTTCGACGCGGTACGAGGATTTGGCTTATCGAAGGACTCGTAACACGCACGCCCAGCAAACTCGACTAACGCCTCGCTTTCCGACGCCCCCTCGTCCGCCTTCCAATCCACCCCGCGTGGTGCATGAAACGCCGTTGCCGCGATGAGTTGGACATCAAGCTCAGAGACCTTTGCCATTACAGCCCCAGATACTTCTCAAGCCCCACGGTCAAACCTGCGTGGGAGGAAATCTCGCGCACACCAAGCAAAACACCGGGAGTAAAGGAAGAGCGGTCATAGGAATCCTGGCGGATGGTCAGGGATTGCCCTTGGGTACCGAAGATTACCTCTTCATGCGCCACCATTCCCTGCATGCGAACTGCATGGACGTGGACGCCATCAACGTCTGCACCTCGTGCACCGTCAAGGGACTGCTCGGTCTTGTCCGGCATTGCATCCAGGCCGGCTTCCTTACGAGCCTTCGCAATTCCCTGCGCAGTATGAACCGCCGTGCCGGACGGCGCGTCAAGCTTATTCGGGTGGTGGTATTCAACAACCTCGGCGCTATCGAAGAACTTCGCCGCTTGGGCAGCAAACACCATGGTCAATACAGCTGAGACAGCAAAGTTCGGAGCGATGAGAACGTTGCCAGCGTCCTCCTTCTTAGTCCACTCCTCTACCTTGGCTAGCCGCTCCTCGTCGAAGCCCGTGGTGCCGACAACAGCATGGATTCCGTTGGCGATACAAAACTCAAGATTATCCATAACCGATGCGGGCTGAGTGAAGTCGACGGCGACCTCGGCGCCTGCTTCAACTAGCTTCTCCAGCGGGGTTTCGCGATCAATTTCAGCGACAAGCTCCAGATCTTCTGCAGCGTTGACGCCCTCCACGATTGCCTGCCCCACGCGGCCCTTAGCGCCAAGGACACCCACCTTGATAGTCATTCACAATCCCTTCATACGTGTTCATACGGTCAGCTGTGCCCAGTCTATCCCCGCCGCCGGCAGGGTTTTGGACAGGGCAGAGAGGGCCGCCATAAACCTCGATCAATTGCGTAGTTCACTGGCGTTTAGGCGGTTTTGCAACCTGTCACATTTGTATCGCACATCCAATCTATTTTGACGCGGATACCCCCGTTTATAGTAACGACTTGACGTGAATTCACTACTAATTATCGACATGTTCGGTGAGGGTCGGTAGAATCATTGTTAGAACATTTCTTCTAACTCATGTTTCTCGGGGGAGACATTCATGACCACCACCGCCACACACCCACCAACCTATTTCTTTTCCACCACCAACCCTCATAACCCACACGCGATGGCCCGTGCGGCAGCCCGCCGCGCTATCTACAACACCTGGGTTGGTGCTATGCCTAGCCTGCAGGCTGATATCAACACCACCGCACTATCCCTGGTGGCTGCCTGGTCACTGCCGGAAGGTCACATCAAAGCAGGTCTGCGTGCTATCCACCGGCTTGATAGCCTGCCGAAAGTCAAAGCCATACAAGACACCTCGTGCCTGCTCGACATCGAGTCCTTGATTGCTATTGATCAGCCCATGTCGGCCCTGACAGCCCTGACGGATGAAACCCTGGATTTTATCGACACCATCCTGGCTGACTTTTTCACCCCCACTAAGGCGAATCAGGCTTTTCCTACCCGTAGCCAGATCAGGCGTAAAGTCCGCGATATCTGTAAAACCCTGGATGACTCCATCGCTTTTCGTGATACCCGCCCCAAGGATGCCTACCGGTTTTCTTCTAATGGCACCTCTGCGTGGCTAGAACTCCAAGTTACTGAAGATACCGGCATTAAACTCGATGCCTTCATCCACCAAACCGCTGCCAAGCACGACCTGACGATTCCTGATGCTGTCAAGAAACTGCTGTCCGGTGAGATTGAGCCTCCAGCCGCTGTGGTGCTACATACCTATCAGGCCTGCGATATTGAGAATGCCCCGACCTTTATTGAAGGCTTCGGCTGGCGGCAAGAGGCTATGCCGCATGATAAAGCCCGGGATTTAACCGGTGACATCGACGAAGCAGACGGCTACCAACCGGGCCTGATTATGCGCAAACACGTCGAAGGCCGCGACGGGACCTGCCGGGTCGGCGGGTGTGAGAAACCTGCCTTTCTTACCCAGCTTGATCACCGGCATAACTGGGCTGAAGGCGGGCCAACCCACCCGAAGAACCTGGCATGCTTATGCCAAGGCCATCACAACATGAAAACCGATGGCACCTTAAAATACCTGCTGGACCCCTACAGCGGGGATGTTATCTGGCTTTTCGCTGACGGTACCTGGACCATCAACGAAGCAGAAGGCCCCCTGGCACCAAAACAGAAACGGTGGGCACAAACAGTCGCCCAACACATCACCGCCACCAGAAAACGCGTGCGTGAAGAAGCCCAACACCTCAAACAAGAACTCGACGACTACGCACAACAACAAGCCAAAACCAAAGCCAACACCGAAGCCGAAACCCAGACCAACACCGACAACGGCGAGGACATCCCCTTCTAAACCCCGTCGATTCAAACGACGACGATAACGAAGAACAGGGGCCTAGCCCTCGTCGAATCAAACGACGACACCACTCCAAACAACCGCAAGGACAAGAAACCAAGAACACACCCACCGTCGAAAAGAACGACGACTGTATCACTCAGCCCTAGTCAGGTCTCCCCTGCTGCAGGCAGGGCCGCCGGCGTGGTTTCGTCATGCTCGTTTATATGGGGCGAATGCAGATCTACATTGCTTCAGTACCTGTCGATGACGTTGCTCGCGCGCACGACTTCTATGTCAATACGCTCGGCTTTCGAGCCAAGGACGATGTAACCCACGGAGACTTTCGATGGCTCACGGTGACCAATGCTGAAGGTCAAGGAAATACGCAGCTCCTCCTCGAGCCGAAGGCCCACCCGGTGTCCAAGGACTACGCAGCAGCGCTCAAGGCCGATAGCATTCCTGCCACCCAGTTCTTGTCCGCAGACGTGGAGAAGGAATATAGGGAGCTCACTGAAAAGGGCGTGGATTTCACTATGGAGCCCACCGACGTCGGCCCCTCTATCATCGCTGTCTTCGATGACACCGTAGGAAACCTCATCCAACTTGTACAGCTTAAGAGATAGCGAAATTGTCGCGTCCAGTTTCTTCCGCTTCCATCGTCGCAATCATCACCGCTGTATGTATCATGCCGCTGGGCGGATGCGCGGATCGCGGCGCGGATACGTTACCGGCGCCGCTGGTCAGCACGATTCCGTCGAGCACAAGCACCGCCGATGCACCGCAGCAGTCCAATGACACGCTGGCTCCTCTTCCCGGCAGGTAGCCAATGCCGCTGCTTTTAAGGAAGCGCTTTTCTCAACCTGGGAATCGAAGGCACCCCGCGGCCTTCCACGCCTGAGCTTGAAGAAAAATATATGAAGCCGGGAACTACACCTGGTGCCGGCGTGGTGAGCGAAGTCGTATACACCACCTCATTCGAGGCACAATCCCAACTGGTCATTGGCCTGAAAAAGAAGACGCCGTACTCGGTGACTTTCCTTGAGCACCCCAAGCGCTTGGTACTCGACTTCCAAGAATAGCGGCCGCGGCAACGCTAAGGGCCCTGCCTCAGCTACTTAAGCGCTGGATGGCAGGGCCCTCGTCCTAGTCGTTCCTAGGTGATCTGAGGATTAGTCCTCCTCAACCGGAACCAGGGAAATCTTGCCGCGGTTATCAATGTCCGCGATTTCAACCTGGATCTTGTCACCAACGTTGACGACGTCCTCGACCTTTTCGATGCGCTCGTCGCCGCCCAGCTTCGAGATGTGCACCAGGCCGTCACGGCCCGGGGTCAGGGAGACGAAGGCACCAAAGGCCACGGTCTTAACCACGGTGCCAAGGAAACGCTCGCCCACCTTGGGTAGCTGCGGGTTAGCGATGCCATTTACTCGCTCAATAGCTGCCTCAGCGGCTTCGCCGGTAGCGGCAGAGATATACACCGTGCCGTCTTCCTCAATGGAGACATCGGCACCGGTCTCCTCGGTGATGGCGTTGATGGTCTTGCCCTTCGGGCCAATGAGCTCACCAATCTTGTTCACCGGAATGGTCACAGAGGTAATGCGCGGAGCCAGGCCAGACATCTCATCAGGGCCTTCGATGACCTCAGCCATGGTGTCAAGGATGGCGGCACGGGCGTCGCGGGCTTGCTCGAGGGCGTCGGCAAGCACGTGCGAAGGAATGCCGTCCAATTTGGTATCCAGCTGCAGTGCAGTGATGAACTCGGAGGTGCCGGCGACCTTGAAGTCCATATCGCCGAAAGCGTCCTCAGCGCCGAGAATATCGGTGAGCGCCACGAACTTTTCCTTGCCATTGACCTCACCGGAAACAAGGCCCATGGCGATACCTGCCACCGGTGCCTTCAGCGGAACGCCCGCGTTGTAGAGGGACAGGGTGGATGCACAGACGGACCCCATGGAGGTGGAACCGTTGGAGCCGAGGGCCTCAGAAACCTGGCGGATGGCGTAAGGGAAATCCTCGCGGGACGGGATAACCGGCAGCAAGGCACGCTCAGCCAGAGCACCGTGGCCGATTTCGCGGCGCTTCGGGGAGCCCACACGGCCGGTCTCACCGGTGGAATACGGCGGGAAGTTGTAGTGGTGCATGTAGCGCTTGGACTCCACTGGGGTCAGGGAGTCGATCTGCTGCTCCATCTTCAGCATGTCCAGGGTGGTCACACCCAGAATCTGGGTCTCGCCACGCTCAAAGAGGGAGGAACCATGGGCGCGCGGAACGAGATCGACCTCAACGCCGAGGTCGCGGATATCGGTGACGCCGCGGCCATCGATGCGGAATCCTTCAGTGAGGATCTTGTTGCGGACGATGGCCTTCATCACGGCATTGAATGCGTTGCGAATCTGCTTGGAGGCATCGGCCTCGTCAAGGTCATCAAAGTCCTCGATGAGCTGTGCCTCAACCTGCTCCATGTAGTCATTGGTAGCATCGTCGCGGTCCTGCTTGCCCGGGATGGTAAGCAGCTTCTCCAGCTTCTTGGAGGCAGCCTTTTCGACAGCAGCGTAGACATCATCCCCATAGGCCGGGAAGAGCGGGAATTCCTGGGTCTCCTTGGCGGCGCGCTCGGCCAGGCCTGCCTGCGCTTCGCACAGGGTCTTAATGAAAGGCTTGGCAGCCTCAAGGCCCTCAGCCACGGTGGATTCCTGCGGAGCCGGGGCACCTTCCTTGATGCGCTCGGCCACGTTCACGCCGGCACCCGCCTCCACCATCATGATGGCGACGTCGTCCTTGCGGCCCTTCTTCACGATGCGGCCGGCAACGACCATCTCGAACAGGGCACGCTCGTGCTGCTCGTTGTTCGGGAAGGCCACCCACTGTCCCTTCGGGTGCTTGTCATCGGCAATCAATGCCATGCGCACGCCACCCACCGGGCCAGAAACCGGCAGACCGGAGAGCTGAGTGGAGGCAGAAGCACCGTTGATGGCAACGACGTCGTAGTACTCCTCCGGGTCCATGGAGAGAACCGTGACAACGACCTGAACCTCGTTGCGCAAGCCCTTGACGAAGGTCGGGCGCAGCGGGCGGTCGATGAGGCGGCAGGCCAGGATAGCTTCGGTGGAAGGACGGCCCTCGCGGCGGAAGAAGGAGCCCGGGATCTTACCCGCGGCGTACATGCGCTCTTCCACATCCACGGTCAGCGGGAAGAAGTCGAAGCCCTCACGCGGCTGGTTGGAAGCGGTGGTCGTGGACAGCAGCATGGTGTCCTCGTCCAGGTAGGTGGTCACGGAGCCACCAGCCTGTCGGGCAAGCTGGCCCGTCTCAAAACGGATAGTACGGGTGCCGAAATCGCCGTTATCCAGGGTGGCGATGGCCTCGGTAATGCCGTAGTCCTCGTCGATTGCGAACTCGACGGAGTTGTTCGTTTGATTCTTAGCGTTCTTAGCGCTCATGTATGAAACTCTCCTTGGAGCTGTCATGGCGATCTTCGGTGCCGCCTCTTCTTCGATGTTTTCTGACAACGCCCAAGGATTTTAGCAGATGGGACAAGAAAACCCCCGCACACTTGGTGCGGGGGCTAAAAAGTCGAGCGCTTAGCGGCGCAGACCCAGGCGAGAAATCAGGTCGCGGTAACGGTCAACGTCGTTAGCGGCCAGGTACTTCAGCAGGCCACGACGGCGACCAACCATGAGCAGCAGACCACGACGGGAGTGGTGATCGTGCTTGTGATCCTTGAGGTGCTCGGTCAGGTTGTTGATGCGGGAAGTCAGCAGCGCAACCTGTGCCTCCGGGGAACCGGTGTCGGTCTCGTGCAGGCCGTACTCCTTGAGGATTTCAGCCTTCTTCTCGGTGCTCAAAGCCATGGAAAAATCTCCTATTGTATTTCAGTCCACATGAAATGTTGCGCCTAAAAAGCGCTGCCCGTGACTACTGTGGACCGCAGTCAGCAAGCCGAAGTAGAAGTATAGAGGCTGCCCAGCTTCGACATCAAATCCTCGACGAAGCGCGCGTCGTCGACAGCAACGGCCACGCGGGTGGTGGGATTGTTTAGGCGCTCAGGGTCACCGATGGTGCGTCCGTTCTCCTCACACCGCAGATTGAGGTCGAGGCATGTGACCAGCGAAAGATCCGCTGCCACTGCCACCGCCAAGGGATCGTGGAGCCCACAACCGCCGAGGTGCGGAGACGTCGTTTTGTAGGCGCGGATGTAGTAGTCCACGATGTCCGCGTAGATCCGGCCCGTCCGCGTGCCTCGCCACTGCTTCGTATGCTCCCTGGTGAGCAACGTGCGCAACGTGACGTCGAGCCCCACCATCGTGAGGTTCTGTGCATGACGGAAGACATAGTCCGTGGCTTGGGGATCTTGGAAGACGTTGGCCTCGGCATAAGGAGTGACGTTTCCGGGCACGGTTAGCGCGCCGCCCATCATGACGATGCGGGCGTTGCGGGCAAAGTCCGGGTCCTCGCGCATGGCGGCTGCAATGCTTGTCGACGGCCCCGTCGGCACTATAACCAGGTCCTCGCCATGCTCGCGGACCGAACGGACAAGAAAGCCCACCGCATCCTCGTAGGCTTTGCGCCGCGGCGGAGGCAAGAGAACCTCGCCGAGGCCATTGCGTCCATGAATGAACGCCGAAATGGGAGCCACGCTAAAGCCCGGCCGCGTCGGGCCGGAAAAGACGGGGACGTCCGAGGCGTCGAGAAGCTCGAGCAACGCCAGCGAGTTGCGCACTCCCAAGGCCACCGGCACGTTGCCATAGGTGCCGGTGACCCCGATCAGCTCGAGGTCAGGGTGCGCAACGGCATAGGCGAGCGCAAGGGCGTCGTCGATTCCTGTGTCGAGGTCGAGGATGATCTTCATTTAGGCCTCACGGGCAAGAATCTCACGAACTCGGGCGACGTCGCGCTCCATGGCCGCTAGGAGCTCCTCAACGGAGTTGAATTTCTCCATGTCGCGCACGTGATCGACAAAATGCACGGTGGCCTCGTGGCCGTAGAGGTCGGCGTCGCGGTCCAGCACGAAGGACTCCACAGAGCGCTCCTCGTCGCCGAAGGTGGGGTTTGTGCCCACCGAAATGGCCGCTGGATAAGGAACACCGGGCTCCATGTCTCCTTCCAAAGGGGCGCCGGTGGGCTCGACCACGAACCAGCCCGCATAGACGCCATCGGCTGGGATAGCGACGGATTCCGGGAAGTACTGGTTGGCGGTCGGGAAACCGAGTTCCTTTCCGCCGCGTCCTGCACCGCGCACGACGGGCCCAGTCACCGTGAAATGACGTCCCAGCGCCCAATTCGCGCGTGCAATATCGCCCTTGGCAAGAGCGGCGCGGATGTTGGTGGAGCAGACGCGCTCGCCGTCGTCGTCAAGCAAGGGCACGATGTCAACGCCGAAGCCGAACTCGGCTCCGAACTCCGCCAGCGCCGCCGCCGTACCAGCCGCGCCCGCGCCAAAGGTGAAGTTCTCCCCCACCACGACGTGTTCCGCATGCAAGCGCCCCACAAGGAGGTCTGTCACGTATTCGCGCGGCTCGACGCCCCGGAGCTCCTCCGTGAAATCGATGACGAGCACGGCCTCGATGCCCATTTCTTCCGCCAGTTGCATGCGGCGCTCAAATGTAATGACGGACAACGGCGCGCGCTCCGGAAGGAACACCGAAACTGGGTGCGGATCGAAGGTCACCATGACCGCACTATGACCGTGTTCGCGCGCGTGCTCGACGGCCTTCGTCACGAGCTGCTGGTGGCCGCGGTGTAGGCCGTCGAAGACGCCAATTGTCACCGACGTCGGACCGAGGTCAGCGGGGATGCTATCGATTCCGTACCAAATATCCACGGGCACCATGCTATCCCACAGCAGACGGTGCCCTAGACTGCAGGGCATGACTGATCCGCTCGAACGTTCTGGCCTCGTGGTCGTCGACAAGCCCGCCGGCATGACCTCGCACAATGTCGTGGGAAAACTGCGGCGCTTCTTCCACACCCGCAAGGTGGGGCACGCAGGCACGCTAGATCCCATGGCCACGGGGGTGCTCATCGTGGGCATTGAGCGCGGCACCAAGTTCCTCGCCCACATGGTGGCCTCTACCAAGGCTTACGACGCGACGATTCGCCTCGGCATGGCGACCCACACCGACGACGCGGAGGGGGAAAGCACGTGGGGCGAACCGGCAACCGCTGTGGAAGATTCAGCCATTGCGCAGGAAGTTGATGCCTTGACCGGCGATATTATGCAGCGTCCGGCAGCGGTGTCCGCGATCAAAATCGATGGCAAGCGTGCCCACGAACGGGTGCGGGCGGGCGAAGAGGTTGAGATTCCAGCTCGCCCGGTAACGGTCAGCCGCTTCGATATCCTCGATACGCGGCGCACCGGAGAGTTCATTGATCTGGACGTGTCGGTGGCCTGTTCTTCGGGCACCTACATCCGCTCGCTGGCTCGGGATTTGGGGGAAGCGCTTGGCGTCGGCGGGCATCTCACCGCGCTGCGCCGCACGGAGGTAGGGCCTTTTACGCTTGACGACGCCCTCCCCCTCGACGCCCTCGAGACCTCCCCGAGGCTGTCCTTGAGCCTCGACGAGGCGCTCGCTCGTAGCTATCCGGTCTTGGAGGTCACCGATGACGAGGCTCAGGCCTTGGCCATGGGTAAGTGGCTGGAGCCGCGTGGGTTGAAAGGCACCTACGCGGCCGTCGATCCGCAGGGCCGATCCGTCGCCCTAATCAAAGAGAAGGGCAAGCGCCTGGCCACGGTTTTTGTCGCTCGCCCCTCCACTCTTTAGTTCTCAAAGTTGAGCGCCGGGACGGCGGCAGAGACGATGACATAGCCGTCCCGAATGATCCAGTGGCCGGTAATGAACGGCACCGGGGTCGGTCGCGCTAGGAGGTAGGAGACTAAAGTTCCGTCGAGGCGCAAGTCAATTTCGGCCTGATCGAAATCGAGCCACCGCCGCGTCATGGGGAACCACGTCTTGTAGGTGGCTTCCTTCGCACAAAACAACAGGCGGTCCGGGCAGGAGATGCCCGCCGCGCGGAGGCGGGACAACTGCGGCATCTCCCCTGGCCGGGCGATCATCGTCAACACGTGTTCCGGCAAGGGCTCCGCTGGCTCGGCGTCGAGTCCCATCGAGCGGACGTGTGTGGTGGGCGCTGCCACCGCCGCGCGCAACCCCTCGGTGTGCGTCATCGATCCCGTGTAGCCTTCCGGCCACAGCGGCATGCCCCGCTCACCGCGCAGAATAGGTTCGTCGCCGGTGTAATTAAGCTCCTTCAGCGCGCGGTGAGCGCACCAGCGGGCATCCCCAAATTCCGACTTGCGGACGTCCACGGCCTGCGAGACCACAGCGCGCTCCTCTGGGGATAGGTGATGGAAATTGAGGAGATTAGTCATCGACTCATCCGTGCGCACGTAGCAGTAGCGCGCAGACTCTGGGAAGAGGGAAGGCTCAAGCATGCTCGGCCCTCCCCGTCGTCTCATCGATGGTGAGCACCGGATACGGCCACTGCTGGAGGCCACCGTGTGCCTGCCATTCACGCGGATACCCTAGCGAAACCTCGATGTGGTCCACGCCGTCGATATTGGCTCGGTTTGGCATGTGAAGATGTCCATAGACCACGGCTTTGGCGTTGTAGCGCCGCGGCCACGAACGCGTGTGGCGGGTACCGCACCACAAGGCCACTTCGGGCCAGCGCAAGTAGAGGGTCGGCTCCTGGACCAATGGCCAGTGATTGATGAGGACGGTCTCCCCTTCCACCCGGGACAGGCGCTTAATTGAATAGGCCAGCCGGTCCCAGCACCAAGCACGCACATCGACGAAGGGGGCGATGGCAAATTCATCGGTCATGACGATTTGCTTTTGCTTTGCGCTCGCAAGCTCTTGTTCGACCGTGGTCCCCGGCGGGCGAAAGCTGTAATCGTACAGCGTAAACAGTGGGACGACGGTCACCCCTCCGAAGACCGGATAAGGATCCTCTGGGGTGATCACGCCGATCTCACGGCAGCCTTCAACAAGCCGGTCGTATTTTGCGCGCCCCTTAAATGCATCCTGTCCCCGAGAAAAAAGCTCATGGTTGCCGGGCACCCAAATGACGGTGGCATAGCGGTTCTTCAGCCGCGCCAAGGTGTTGATCACCAGGTCAATGCGCTCGGCGACGTCCCCTGCGACAATCAACCAGTCATGGGGATTCGGCGGCACGAGTTCATCGATGCGCTCACCGTTGACACGCACCGCCGCGTGGAGATCGGAGACGGCCCACAGAGTGGTCATAATGCCTCCTTCACACGAACATTCCCTCTACTTCTACCACAGGCTTAGACCCGCGCCCACCGCATCGAGCGAAAGCGCCAGACGACGCCCACCATGCGGATGAAAATGAACGCGGCGATCCCGCCCCATACTCCACTAAGCCCGGTGCCTAGAGCAAAAGCCAACCAGACGCCGGGAAGGAAGCCTAGAAGTACCGACGCCAAGGTAAGCGTGCGAAGAAACGCTGCATCCCCAGCGCCGAGGAGAACGCCGTCCAAGGCGAAGACCACCCCGCCGATGATGACGAGGAAAGTCATAACCCACCAAGGTCCGGAGAGCACCTCGAGGACTTCCGGGCTCGTGGTGAAGATCCGCGGGATGATCCCGGAACCAAGCGCAAGAATCACAGCAAGTCCAAGGGAGAAGGACGTCGAGTAGAGCGTCACCTTAGTACCCACCGTGCGGGCATAACGCGCTGAGCCTGCACCCAGTGCCGCGCCGGTCAAGGCCTGGGCGGCAATTGCCAGGGAATCCAGCACAAGGGACAAGAAGTTCCACAACTGCATCAAGATTTGATGCGCGGCCAGTTGTGCGGTTCCGATGCGCGAAGCCACAGCTGCTGCGGATAGAAAGGCCACTTGAAAACTCAACGAGCGCACAATGAGATCGCGCCCCAGCACGAGCTGCCGGCGTACGACGCGCCAGCGAACTTCCCACGAGCCGGTATGTTCGCGGCGCAGTTCCCTGAGGAAGAATGCCGCGATGATTCCCATCCCCAACACCGTGGCTAAGGCGGACCCCTGCAGCCCCCACAAGTGCACGAAAATAGGCACTGCACTAGCGCCAGGAATCATACCGGCGAGTGTGAAGTACAAGGGCTTGCGGGTGTCTTGTACACCTCGCATCCAACCGTTACCAGCCATCGTGATGAGGGTAAAAGGAATCGCGATGGCGGCGATGCGCAGCCACTGTGCGGTTCCCTTCGCCGTTTCGGGGTTGCCGGTCAACCAGGAGGCAAAAACCCCGGCGAAGAGCCACATAAGGACCGCTAGGACCAGGCCGACGCCGACCGCAACCCACGTGGCCTGAACACCTTCGGCTACAGCTTCCTCACGTTTGCCTGCGCCGAACAAACGCGAAGCACGCGCGGTAGTGCCATAGGACAGGAAGGTCAGCTGGGTAGTGACCACCGAATGGATCGTGGCCGCAGCCCCCAGCGAGGCCAGATCCTGCGCGCCCAACCGTCCCACGACCGCGGTGTCCAAAAGCAAATACAGCGGCATGGCCGCTAAGACACCCAAAGCGGGCACGGCAAGACGGAAGACTTCCGCCGCAGAAACCTTGACGGGTTGCTCGGAAGCCATTTAAGACAACACACCTACCAGCTGCGCAATAACCTCCTCAGGCGTGCCGTGCGCGGTATAGCCGGCGGCTGGAATATGGCCTCCTCCGCCAAAGGTGAGGGCCACCTCGGCACAGTTCACTGCTGAGGAGCGCAGAGACACCGCCCACACTTCAGGGGCCTGTTCCTTGAACACAACCCCGATGTCTGTGCCTTTCAAGGCGCGGACATAGTCGACGAAGGACTCGATCGCGGAATCTGCGTGCGTACTGACTTCCTCATGCGGCACGAAGAGGACAGCGAGTCTGTGCTCTCCCGCTGCTTCGATCCTGAGGCCCGAGAGGACGCGACCGATCATCTGCAGGTCATCGGCGGTGCTGGCGTCCATAAGCTCCAACGCGATCTGCTTGGTATCAAGCCCATAGAGCATCAGGCGCGCGGCAATATCGTGCATCGCTGGGCGGCCCCACCGGAAGTTACCTGTGTCGGTCACTAGCCCGGCGTACAGACAGTGCGCGATGACGCGATCAATCTGAATGGACAGCCTATCTAAGATATCGAGCAACACCACCGTGGTGGACTCGCACACCGGATCCACAACATTGATCGCACCAAAGCCGTCGTTCGAGGCGTGGTGATCGATGCACAGGACGCGCCCAACGGCCGCCATCTCCTCAATGCCCCGTGCTACCGATCCGGTCCGGTCGATCGATCCGCAGTCCACAGTGACATAAAGGTCATAGCCCTGCGGGAGCTCATCTACCAACTCGATTTCATCCACGGTGGGAATCGAAAACAGGTTGGCGGAAATGTCTCGGCGCTGGCCAATCACGGTGCGGGTCTGCTTACCGCGCTGACGAAGCGCCAACGTGAGGGCCGCCGCTGAGCCAACAGCGTCGGCGTCGGGGCGCAAGTGGGTGATGATGCAAATGCTGCTGGCCTGTACCAGCGCATCAACTGCGGCTTCGTAGTTGGTTCGTGACACTTAGTCTTCTTCCTCATCCGAGGTCTTATATGGGTTCGCGTCCCCAGCCGGCTTCGCGCCTTCCTTCAGCTTGGCCAACTCCGCATCGCGTGCGCGTGCGCGTGCGAGCACATCCTCCATGTGAGCGGAGGCTTCAGGGACGGTATCGAGCTCAAAAGACAACGTCGGGGTAAAGCGAACGGACAGCTCATCACCCACGATCTTGCGCAATTGGCCCTTGGCCCTTGTGAGTGCTTCGGCCGCCTGGTCAAAATTCGGCTCAGAATCAATATCCGTTCCGCGCACCGTGTAATACACGGTGGCATCGTGCAGGTCACCCGTTACGCGGGCATCTGTGATGGTTACCAGTTCAAGGCGGCGATCCTTAATCTGGCGTTCAATCGCACTCGCAACGATTGTCTGAATGCGCTTAGCCATGCGTGCGGCGCGTGCGTGATCAACCATGGTGAAGCTCCTTTGCGTACGGTTACTGGCAACTAGTCTAGGATACCGATTCGACGCCGTTCGGCCGAAACGACTAAAGCCCAGCCAGAATATTTACTGGCTGGGCTTTAGTATCTGAGCTCTGTCACAAAGTGAAGAACTCAGGTGCGGCTAGTCGCGCGGGACCTCGACTTCTTCGAAGGCCTGAATAATATCGCCTACCTGGATGTCCGGGTAGGACAGAACCATACCGCACTCGTATCCGGCGTTAATCTCGTTGGCGTCATCCTTCTCGTGGCGCAGGGACTCGATCTTGGCATCGGAGGTAATGACGTTCCCGTCGCGTACGAGGCGCACCTTGCCGTTGCGCTTGACCTTGCCCTCGGTGACCATACAACCGGCAATGGTGCCGACCGCGGAGGACTTGAACAGCGCGCGGATCTCCGCTGCACCGGTGTCGCGCTCCTCGTAGATAGGCTTGAGCATGCCCTTCAGCGCTGCCTCGACCTCTTCGATAGCACGGTAAATCACCGTGTAGTAGCGGATATCAACGCCCTCAGCGTTGGCTTCCTCGGTTGCCTTACCCTCAGCGCGGACGTTGAAGGCGATGATGACGGCGTCGGAGGCAGCAGCCAAGGTGACGTTGGTCTGCGTCACCGCACCGACACCACGGTCGATGATGTTGAGCTGTACCTCGTCGTCGACCTCGATATCCAGAAGGGCATCTTCCAGTGCCTCGACGGAACCGGCGTTGTCGCCCTTGAGGATGAGGTTGAGCGTCGAGGTTTCCTTGAGCACTGCATCCAGATCCTCGAGGGAGACGCGCTTGCGCGCCTTCGCCTGCAGAGCGGAACGCTTGCGAGCATCGCGCTGTGCGGCAATCTGGCGAGCCACGCGGTCGTCCTCAACAACCAAGAGGTTATCGCCGGCACCTGGTACGCCATTGAGACCCTGCACCTGGACCGGGCGGGACGGACCGGCTTCTTCCACATCGTTACCGAATTCATCGAGCATGCGACGCACGCGGCCATGGGCATCGCCGACCACAATGGAATCACCGATGCGCAGCGTACCGCGCTGGATGATGACCGTAGCCACCGGGCCTCGACCGCGGTCGAGGTGAGCCTCGATGGCAGAGCCCTGCGCGTCCATGTCCGGGTTAGCGGTGAGCTCTAGGGAAGCGTCCGCGGTCAGGATGACAGCCTCGAGCAGGTCGTCGATGTTGATGTTGTTCTTCGCAGAAATATCCACGAACATCGTGTCGCCGCCGTACTCCTCCGGAACAAGTCCGTACTCAGTGAGCTGACCACGGATCTTGTCCGGGGAAGCTTCCGGCTTATCAATCTTGTTAACCGCGACGACCACAGGGATATCCGCTGCCTTCGCGTGGTTGATTGCCTCGATGGTCTGCGGCATCACGCCGTCATCAGCCGCAACCACCAGGATGGCCAAGTCGGTGGACTTGGCACCGCGGGCACGCATGGCGGTAAACGCCTCGTGACCCGGGGTATCCAGGAAGGTGATGGTGCGCGGACCGTCTTCAACGTCCACCGTGGTTTGGTAAGCACCGATGCCCTGTGTAATGCCGCCGGCCTCGCCCGCACCTTCGTTGGTCTTACGGATGGTATCCAGAAGGCGGGTCTTACCGTGGTCAACGTGACCCATCACGGTCACGACTGGCGGGCGCTTCTCAAGGGCTTCTTCGCCGCCCTCGTCCTCACCAAATTGCAGGTCGAAGGATTCGAGCAGCTCGCGGTCCTCATCCTCAGGGGAGACAACCTGGACCTCGTAATTGATCTCCGAGCCCAAGAGCTGCAGGGTGTCCTCAGATACGGAGGCCGTGGCGGTCACCATCTCACCGAGGTTGAAGAGCGCCTGCACCAATGCTGCGGGATCCGCACCAATCTTCTCGGCGAAGTCAGCCAGGGAAGCACCGCGGCGAAGGCGAACAACCTTACCGCCGCCGTCAGGCAAGCGTACGCCGCCTACCTCATGCTTCTGCTGCTCTTCAAACTCATGGCGCTTCTGACGCTTCGACTTCTTACCGCGACGCGGTGCGCCACCGGGACGTCCGAATGCACCAGCGGTGCCACCGCGGCGTCCGCCGCGTCCACCGCGGAAACCTCCGTGGCCTGGACCGCCATGGCCTGGGCCACCACCGCGGCCGCCACGACCGCGACCGCCACCGCCGCTACCTGCGGCCTTCGACGGCATGCTGGCCGGATTCGGATGCGAAGGCATCATCGCTGGCGAAGGACGACGTCCACCGCCGCGGTTGCCATCGCCCTGCGGGCGTGCGCCGCCCTTACCACCGCGGTTATCTCCAGGCTTGCCGCCAGAGCGCTGACCCTTGCTGCCGCCCGGGCGCGGCCCTGGGCTGGGTCGATCGCTGGAGCTACCCGTGGAGAACGGGTTATTGGCCACGCGGCGGGTACCGCCAGGCTTCGGCATAGAACGCGGGGTAACAGCGCGTTCGCCACCCTTGCGCTGTGCTCCGGGCTTGGGAGCGCCGCCCGGCTTCGGGGCACCGCCCGGCTTGGGGGCAGCCCCTGGCTTCGGGGCGCCGCCCGGCTTCGGACCAGGCTTTGGCGTGGCTGCTGGCTTCTTATCAGCCGGCTTCGCCTCTGCAGTCTTCTTGGCAGCAGATTTCTTGGCAGCGGAAGCGGGGGTGGCTGCAGACGCCTTCTTGTCTGCGGGCTTGTCGTTGCCGCCCTTTGCTTCATAGTGTGCGCGCATCTTCTTGATCACCGGCGGTTCGATGGTCGAGGATGCGGTCTTGACGAACTCGCCTTGTTCCTTCAGCGTGGCGAGCAGTTCCTTGCTGGTTACACCGAGCTGCTTTGCCAACTCGTGTACACGTAGCTTTCCGGGCACTTGTCTCCTCTTTAATCTTTCTAGGAGCCAAGGCCGCGGAACACGGCTTGACCCCTAGTTAATGGCTATGGACTTTCATCGCTGATGCTGCTTCATCGTTGTGCGCTCATCAGTGTTCGGTCTTCCTTTTTAACTCTGGGTCGCACGGGCGATTGCCCGCCGACTGCACCTGCTGCTTCGCAGCAAGGTACTCACGTACGTGACCTGTGTCCACGTCTGTGGACAATCGGAGCGCGCGCCTGAAGGCACGGGTTCGCTCCGCCAGCTCTACTGCTTCCAGATCCGGTCTAATCCACGCTCCCCTACCGGGAAGGCGGCGGCCTGGATCCGGAACAACACGGCGCCCTGAAGGATCGTCCCTATCGGCGACTACCCTGAGCAGTTCCGTGTCGGGATGCTTTTGACGCGTAGCAATACACGTGCGGAGCCGCTGTCCTTGAGACATCCAACTCCTTACGTCGTATCGCCACTATTCCTGCGCCACAGCATTCCTGCATGTGGGCCGTTGTCTAGTCTACGCGAAAACGGGCCAAACCTTTAATCCCACCGCAGGCTCGTTGGAAAGCTAATCGCGAGCGGCATCAGAGTGAATATCAATCTTCCATCCAGTCAGGCGCGCCGCAAGGCGGGCATTCTGGCCTTCCTTACCAATTGCGAGCGAGAGCTGATAATCCGGCACAGTCACCTTAGCCACTTGCGCCTCCGAGTCGAGGATCTCTACGCGAACGACCTTCGACGGAGCAAGGGCGTTGCCCACGTAGACGGCAGGATCTTCGTTGAAATCGATGATGTCAATCTTCTCACCACCAAGTTCACGCATCACGTTGCTCACGCGCGAACCCTTCGGGCCGATGCACGCGCCCTTGGCATTGAGCCCCTTAACGTGACCGCGAACGGATACCTTCGAGCGGTGGCCGGCCTCACGGGCAATAGCAATGAGTTCGACCGAGCCATCAGCAACCTCCGGGACCTCCAGCTCGAACAGGCCGCGCACCAGCTCTGGGTGGGTACGCGACAGCGTAATCTGCACCTTGGCACCGTTGCGGTTCACGCCCACAACGTAGGCCTTGACGCGGTCACCGTGTTCGAGTTTCTCCCCCGGCAGCTGCTCGGCAGGCAGAAGGAAAGCATCCTGGGAGTCATGCTCCGTGCCCAGCTGCACCACGACGACGCCGCGCTTGTTGGCGTGGATATCGCGCTGGACGACGCCCGACACAACCGTTCCGGTGAGCTCCGAATAGGAATCGTAGGTTCGCTCCGCCTCATTCTCGCGCAGCTTACGCAAGATGGCATCGCGGACCGCCTGCGCGCCGATGCGCCCAAAGTTGTCCGGGGTGTCGTCGTATTCACTGATGACCTCTCCAGTCTCCGGATCACTCTCGGTCACGACGACGGTGACAGCACCGCTATCGGCGTCGATGTCGACGCGTGACTTCGTACCTTCCGCCTTGGTCTCGGCTGACTCGGCACGGTGATCCAGGTAGGAATACAAAAGGGCACCCGCAATCGCTTCGAGCAGGTCCTTTACCGGGACGCCGCGCTCGCGCTGAATCGTGCGAAGTGCCTCTAGGTCAATATTCACTTGTTAGTCCTCTCGGGTTGCCGAGTTCTGCTCGGCGAAGTCGAACGTCTGCTTTGCCGCCTCCAGCTCCATGGCTGAAGGTTGGGCAAATTCAATTTCTACCACTGCGCGGCTTAGATTTTCCAATCGCTCAACCTGATAGCGCACCTCCTTTTTCACGGTGGTGATGAGCGCCACGGATTCTTCATCCTCGGACAGCGCGCCAATGCGGGCGACGCGGGTCGTGCCAGGTTCGTCGGTGAGCGCGTAGCCCACGAGCCTTCCTTGGTTGCGGCGCCAGTGGCGCGGGGCACTCAGCGGAAAGTCCACCCCCGGCGTCGACACCTCCAGGGTGTATCCCGCGCCAAAGTTGAGGGCGCCCGCTTCTTCCTGGGCATCAAAGAGCGCCGAAATCTCCTGCGAGAGCTCCTCAATGAGATCGGAGCTTGGGCGTTCGTCACCGTCAACACGGATGATGACCTGGGATTTCTTTCCTGCACGAGTGGTCTTCACGTCTTCAATGTCGAGGCCGCGCGCGGCGGCGACAGGCTGCAGGATTTCGGTTAGTTGCGCGGGTGTTGGGAATGCCATGCGCTCTAGACTAGGACACCCGGGTAGGGTCTATCGCGTGAACCGCCGAGTAGTTGTGCCCACCCTTTTAGTTTGCGCCGCCCCCTGGCTGGGCGGCTGCCAAGCCACCGACGCGATCGTGGATTATTTTGGCCCCCATGCAGACCCTACGTTGACCTCTCTGGCTCACGATGCCAGCGCCGACGCCCACGCACTGCAGGAACTCGATCCCGATGCCGCGTCCCTGCGCGCGCAGCACGCAGACGAGCTTTACTCCGAAATTGAGCGCCTCTGCGGCCGCGACGAGGAAGGACACGTTCCGCGCTCCTGCGAAGTGAATCGTGAGGGTGAAGCACACGAGGCCACTGATGCGGCTGCCGTACTTGCCGCAGCTTCTTCATCGATTGAAGAGCAGCTTGACGCGGTCTCCCCGGAATCTCGGCCCTTGCTCGTCGCCCAAGCCATCGCAATGGAGGCCCGCTCCACCGATGAACCGGGCGCTGTGCCGGAGCTGACGGAGGGTGACGCTGACCTCGCCACCGAACTCTTGGACTGGGAATACCAGCAGGTGTATGCCTTGGACTTTGCTCGTTCCTATGTCACACCTGACGTCGAAGAGCTGGTTGATGAGCGCCTCGCTCTGCACGAGAGCCGCGTCCTCGCACTCCAAGAAGCAGTAGCCAAAATCGGACCAGTGCCACAGCCCGCAGCGGCCTACACCTCGTCCTCCGGTGAGCTGCCCGTAGACGCCGCCTCAGCGCGCGCGTTCCTTGACGACGTCGCGCATAGTGACACGGTGACATGGGCCTCCGCCGCCTCACAGGAGGCGCCCAACCAAGCGGCACCCAATGCTGAATGGCGAAGCTGGCTTATTTCTGTAGCCGCCCAATCTCACCGCATCAGTGCAGCTTAATTCCTCCCTCGCGGGCTCGATTTTCCTGAGCTACCGACGTTTGGCGTTCTTTTCGGCGTACAGCGACCAGGCATAGCGCATGACCGGAATCTGCAACGGCAGACGCACCGCGTGGTAGATCTTCTTGCCGGTTGATGCCTTGCCGCTTTCTAAGTCCCTGTAGGCCTGGTAGAAGTTCGCCGGCCACACGGCGGCGAGCAAAGCTAGGGCTGAAAGGCCGCCTGCAGGCCGCGTCGATGGGTTCGCCAGGAGCGCACCGGTAACCACTTCCCAGGCGCCAGAGGTGAAGTTGTAGAAGCGAGCCGACCCTGGAAGTTGTGGCGGGATGATGGACTCGAAGGGCTTCGGCTTAGCAAAATGCAGCACTCCCATGGCAGAGAGTGCTGCAGCCATTGAATATGCCAGTGCGGGGTGGTGAGAACTCATACCCGCGAGCCTACGCGCTTAACGCACCTAGCCGCGGATGAGCTCCGTTAAGGTGTCCACGATGGAGTCTGCGGGGACCTCACGGGTTTCGCCGCCACGGATGCGCAACTCAATGATGCCGTCCTTGAAGGAGCGGCCCAGGATGGCGATAAAGGGCATACCCAGCAGCTCCGCATCCTTGAACTTCACGCCCGGGGAAACCTTGGGGCGGTCGTCGAAAAGCACCTCGATGCCAGCGCGATCTAGGTCCTCCACCAGCTTCTGACCGGCCTCGAGGGCAGCGGCGTCCTTGTTCGCCACGGCCACGTGCACCTGGTACGGGGCCACGGCCACTGGCCAGTTGAGGCCCTTCTCATCGTGGCGCTGCTCCGCCAGCACGGCGAGCATGCGCGTGACACCAATGCCATAGGAGCCCATGGTCGGCACGGCGCGCTTGCCATTCTCATCCAGAATCTGGACATCGAATGCTTCGGTGTACTTGCGGCCCAGCTGGAAGATGTGGCCCAACTCAATGCCGCGCTCCAGGGTCAGAGTGCCCTGACCGTTCGGCGCCGGGTCACCTTCCTTGACCTCCGCGGCCTCGATGAACTCACCCACGGTGAAATCACGGCCGGCCACCAAGCCGACGACGTGACGCTGCGGGGCATCCGCGCCGGTAATCCACGACGAACCGGAAACTACGCGCGGGTCGGCATAAACCTTCACGTCGTGAGCGTTGAGGGCACGCGGGCCAACGTAGCCCTTGACCAAGAAGGGGTTCTTCTTGAAGTCGCCCTCGCCGGCGAGCTCAAACTCGACTGGCTCCAGCGAAGCCTCCAAGCGCTTTTCATCCAGCTCGCGGTCGCCCGGAATAAGGACGGCGGCCAGCTCCCATTTCTTCTCTTCCTCAGCGGCCGCGGGCGCAGCCACCTTGATCATCATGCACTTGAGGGTGTCCGCTGCGGTGACCTCGCGGCCGTCGACAGTAATGCCGGCGCTGTTAGCCCACTCCACCAGGGACTCGATGGTCTCGGATTTCGGAGTCTCGTGCTCCTGTGCCTCCGGCAGACCGTCGAAGGGAATCTCGTCGGGCGCCTGAGTCACGACCGCTTCCACGTTGGCAGCGTAATCGCCCTCCGTGGCGCGGACGAAGGTATCTTCACCCACCTCGGACACAGCGAGGAATTCCTCGGAGGCCGAGCCCCCCATCGCACCGGAGGTGGCCTTGCAGATCGCGTAATCGATCTCTAGGCGGTCGAAGATGTTCTGGTAGGCCTTGCGGTGGCGGGCATAGGACTCATCGAGCCCCTCATCCGTCATGTCGAAGGAGTAGGAGTCCTTCATGGTGAACTCGCGGCCGCGCAAAACGCCAGCGCGCGGGCGCTCCTCATCGCGGTACTTCGTCTGAATCTGGTACAGCGTGACCGGGAAGTCCTTGTAGGAGGAATACATATCCTTCACCGCGGTGGCGAACATCTCCTCATGGGTCGGGCCCAGCAGCATGTCCGCACCCTTGCGATCCTTAAGCCTGAACAAATTATCGCCGTATTCCGTCCAACGGTTCGACTGCTCATAAGGATCGCGCGGCAGCAGCGCCGGGAAGAGCATCTCCTGGCCACCGATGGCGTTCATTTCCTGGCGGATAACGTCTTCGATCTTGCGCATGGCGCGCAGTCCCAATGGCAACCAGGTGTACACACCCGGCGCGACGCGGCGCACATAGCCTGCGCGGACGAGAAGCTTGTGGCTGGGGACTTCGGCATCAGCCGGATCCTCACGAAGAGTGCGGAGGAAAAGCTCAGAAAGACGTGTAATCATGGTTGCTCAGTCTACATCGCTAGCATGTAGCCATGCTGATCATCCTCCCTCCTTCTGAGACCAAAGCACACGGCGGCAGCGGCGCGCCCCTCAACTGGGAAGAGCTCTCTTTCCCCGCGCTGAATCCAATACGCCAAGAAATCGCTGCTGAATTGTCTTCTTTGCCCCTCGACGAGGCGCAAAAGGTGCTCAAGCTCTCGGAAAAGCTGCGAGGGGAAGCCGAGTCCAACCGCGAGTTGGCGTCCTCCCCCACCATGCCCGCCCTTGAGCGGTTTACGGGCGTGCTGTACGACGCCCTCGATTCCTCCACCCTTCCCCCAGCCGCACGTCAACACCTCGCTGTGGGTGATGCGCTCTTCGGGTTGCTGCGCGCCGATGATCTCATCCCGCACTACCGGCTTTCCGGTGGCACCAAGTTGGGAGGGAAGACTCTCAAGTCTCGCTGGGGTACGGCCATCACCGATGAGCTGCGCGCGCTTATCGACGCAGGCGAGTTCCTCATCGACATGCGCTCGGGCACCTACCAACAGCTGGGCAAGCTCAAAGAAGCCTCCACGGTGCGCGTGGAGTCAGTGCAGGAGGATGGCTCCCGCAAGGTGGTCTCTCACTTCAATAAGCACTACAAGGGCGAGCTCGCCCGCGTGCTGGCCTTGCAAGGCGAGAATGTCTCCTCCCTCGAGGATGCCGCCCGCGTAGCCCAGAAGGCGGGCATGAGTACCGAACTGCGCGGCAGCGAGCTGGTGCTCGTGGTCTGATTTATCTATTTATCAATTTATCAACGCCCGCCGATTTATCTATTTATCAATTTATCTGCCTGCTATATACTTCCAGCATGACTGGAAACCCTTTTCGCCCAACCTTTGGTGCCAGCCCACTTAAGTGGGCTGGCCGCAGTGCGGTCCTCAATGACTTCACGGTTGGGCTCGACGGCGGAGTTGGCAACCCTAATCGCGCAATGCTTATTAGCGGTCATCGTGGGATGGGCAAAACGGTCCTGTTGACTGAGCTCGAGGACATCGCAGCCCAACAAGGATGGGCTGTTATTCGAGTCAGTGGTCGAAGCAATTCAGTCACTCAGCTCATCGACTCCATCATCCCAGAAAAGATCAACCAGCTGGCTTCTCCATCAACCCGTCGAATCAAAGACATACGTATAGCGGGCCTCGGTGGCATTGGTACTGAAGAGATTGGTACGCCACCAGTGCCAACATTAGAATCGCGCTTGCGCGAACTCTCCGCTCATCTCCGAGACAGCGGAATTCTACTTACTATCGATGAGATTCAGGACGCCGATCCTCATGACCTTGAGATAATCGCAGTCGCATTCCAGCATCTTGTTCGCGATGAACTCGACGTTTCCATCGTGATGGCAGGGCTTACTGCCGGTGTTGACAAGCTTCTACACCTGCCGGGAACAACGTTTCTGCGCCGTGCCCGCAGATTTCACCTAGGACCTGTTAACCCGCAAGCTACGACCAGCGCTTTCAAAGATACGGCAGCTTTGACTTCGATTGCTTTCAACGACGAAGCCGCCGACCGCGCTACTGAAGCGAGCCACGGTTATCCCTTCCTCATCCAGCTCATCGGGTACTTGGCCTGGAACGCTGCATCCCAAGCCAGTGAGACGACCATTTCCTCAACAACCGTCGACGCAGTTCTTGGTGAGGCAATCACGACAATGGGAACCCAAGTGCACGATCCTGCGGTACGTGCGCTCAGCCAACGACAACTTGAGTACCTTCACGCGCTGGCTGATATCGCAGATGAGGCGGGGACGGCCACATCTGGCGCTATCGCTCACGAGCTGAAGACAACGACGACGTCTCTCAGTGAAGTGCGCGCGCGTTTGCTAGAGCAGGGGCTTATCGATGCCCCACGGCACGGCACGGTTGCTCTCGCCCTGCCGTACCTCCGCGATTATCTTCACGCAGGCGGCGAACAAACCTACGTGGACTAAACGTTACTGATTACACCAGCGGGTTATAACGCAAACTATTGCGTTTGAGCTCGCACTCAGTGGCGATAGAGATGCCGGAGGCAATCTTTCCGCGCTCACGAAGGCGGAACATGGCGTCCACGACGCGATCACGCAAGCCCCATGGATCGATGGTGTTGATGTAGACCTTCGTGCCGCCTTCAAAGCCGGCCAAGGTCGATACCCTGAGCTTGATCATCACGCGCCACGGCTGCGGCAGATCCACGCTGGGTGGGCGGTGGTGCCACTCTTCATTGCATGCCACATCCGGCCCCACTGCGGCGTGTGCTGCATGGATCAGATCCGACATCCCGCGGACTTCGCCAGGTGTTTGTGCCCATGGTTCGCAGCGGGGCGACTTGGAGAAGATCTCCAGGGTGGGATACCTGTGGCCAAAACCAGCGAAGAGCACCGCATAGTCATTCTCTGCGATAACGAGGTTGCGCTTTGCCGCATACCCAACTGCCCAATCGTTGTACATGTTGGGGTGTGCGCGCAGAATCGCATTTTCTTGCTGGGCTGCCATGCCCAGAGCATCAATTGCGACGAGCTGCTTGTGCAGGTGGTCGAAGGACGCGCCCGCCGGTGCCAGCCAGTTCTGGAACACGGCGACATAAGAGGCATAGCGGTTTCGCTGGTAGAGCTCGCGCGTTGATTCCGCAGTAAACGTGGTGAGCAGGAAGTGCTCATCGGGGCTCAGCGTGCCGGAGGAAGCCAGCTGACTGTCGTCGACCGCACCTTCCACGAAGTGGCGCGAAGAAATGATGACATCGTGCCCACCGCCGAAGAAGCCATCGGCGAGGGCGAGGAGGGAGTCGTCGTCCAGCGCGGCATCCTTACCCGCCGCCTTGAGCTTGGTGCGCACCACGTTGAGTACGTGCTGGCGCCCGGCCTCGTCGTCCTCGTAGCGCTCCTTGTGCTGAGCCAGGTCTGGGTCCATGGTGAAGCCATAGTTCTCGTGCCAGTAGTCATAAGACACGATCTCAAAAAGGTTCGGGACTCGGCGAAACACCGGCTGAGACTTATCCAGCTCGTGCGGAAGCAGCCCGCGCTGAATCTCCCCTGAGGCCAGGATTCGGGACTTTTCCGGCGGGGTATCCAGCATGCGGCCTGAACAAAAGGCACAACTGTGCGTCAGGGCATCGGCCGCCAGGGGCTGCGGCTCCTTCGCCGGATGAGAGAGCGGGCGATTGCCACGTCCGGGCACCGTCCACACCTCCGTTCCAGAGAAAGGGTTGACCTGTTTGACGGTCCCATCCGCCATGGTTTGGATAGGTTCGACGCGGCTAAAAAGTGCTTCGCTCATGCAGCCCAGCGTAGACCTCCCCACCTACCGGTGCGACTAGACTTAAGCCCCATGCAGCACCGATTCTTTGAAGTAGATGTCTTTGCCACTGGACCGTTCACCGGTAATCCCCTCGCCGTGGTCGCGGATGCCGATGGTTTAAGCACCGAAGAAATGCAGCGCATCGCGCACTGGACCAATTTCTCTGAGACAACCTTCCTGTGCTCGCCTACAGATCCAGGCGCGGACTACCGAGTGAGGATTTTTACACCCTACGAGGAGTTTCCTTTCGCCGGCCACCCCACGCTGGGCAGCGCGCGCGTGGCAGCAGAATTGCTCGGAAAGAACGACACCCTGATTCAGGAATGCGGAGTTGGGTTGGTCACCGTGCGCCAAGAAGAGGGCCGCTTCGCCTTCGCTACCCCGCCCTTGGTGCGTGACGGGGCGCTCAACGACGCGGAGCAGGCCGAAGCGGCAGCTGTCCTCGGAATCGGCCAAGAGAGCATCGTTGACTCCGGCTGGGTGGACAACGGTCCTGGCTGGCGCTTGGTCCAGCTCGAGTCTGCTGAAGCCGTGCGGAAGTTTCGCCCCACACCCACCCCCGGCGTCAAGGTCGGCGTGGTCGGCCTCACCGGGGATGTGGAGCCGGCCTACGAGGTTCGCGCCATCACCGGGCAATACGAGGACCCCGTCACCGGTTCCTTCAACGGCGGCGCTGCCCAATTCCTGCGCGCCAAGGGCGCTGTCCCTGCCCGCTATACCGCGGCACAAGGCCGCCAGGTAGGGCGCGATGGCCGCGTCTATATCAACGACGACGGTCATGACATCTGGGTCGGCGGCAACGCTCACGTTCGCGTGCGCGGAACCCTGGAGTCTCGCGATGTCTGATGCCTCCCTCCCTTTCGAGCTACGCAGCGAATTCGCCCAACGCCTTCCCCACATGGTCACGGCGAGCCGGGGCGAGGAACAGCCAACGGCGCGAATGGTAGTGCTCAACGAAGAGCTAGCCGCCGAACTGGGCCTCGACCCGGACTGGCTGCGCAGCGAAGGTGGCCTGGAGTTTCTCCTCGGCCGCGGGCCAGTTACTCCCCACGCAATGGCCTACGCCGGCTTTCAGTTCGGCCAATACAACCCGACAATGGGTGACGGCCGCGCCCTGCTCTTGGGCGAAGTCACCGGCCCCACCGCTGCGCACAACCCCACGGGCCTCTGGGATCTGCATGCCAAAGGGACAGGACTAACCCCCTATTCGCGCTATGGCTCTGATGGGCGCGGCACGCTGCGCTCAATGCTGCGTGAATATCTCTTCTCCGAGTCGATGCACGCCCTCGGTGTGCCCACCACGCGGTCGCTGGCGGTCATCGGGACCGGCCGTCCCATTCAGCGCCAGATGGTGGAGGAAGCAGGCGTTCTCGTGCGCGTTGCCGCGAGCCACATCCGTGTTGGTTCCTTCCACTTCGCCGCGCACTCGCAGGTGCCCGGGTTACTCCAACAGCTCGCCGATTACACCATTGAACGCCACTACCCTGGCGCCGACTACCGAGAGCTGTTTACCCGCGTCATGGACGCACAGGCAGCGACGGTTGCCGGGTGGATGCAGATGGGTTTCATCCACGGCGTGATGAACACCGATAACACCACGCTATCGGGTGAGACGATTGACTACGGGCCGTGCGCGTTCATGGAAAACTATGACCTCAATACCTGGTTTAGCTCCATCGATACGCAGGGTCGCTACCGCTTTGGGCGTCAGCCCGACATGCTGGGCTGGAACCTTGCACGGTTGGCGGAATCACTGCTGCCGCTTTTCGACGTCTCCCCCAACGCCGCCCTCACCTGGGCTCAGGCGGCCATCAATTCCTTTGGCGAGCGCTATGAAAAGGCGCGCCGCCGCGAAGCCGCGAGCCGTTTGCAGATTCCCGATGAGCTCTTCCTGGACTATAGTGCGGCCCTTGCACGGTCCGCTCCGGATCTCACGCAGGCCCACCGCAGTCTCGTCAGCGCAGCGGCGGGTGAACCGGCAGAAGCCTATGAGATGTTTGGTGACGCTCGATTTGTTGATGCCTACTGTGCTAGTGGCCCCAACGTCGAGTCTCTCAAGCAAACCGTGCCCCGCGTGATTCCCCGCCCGCGTCTGGTCGAGGCCGCACTGAGCGATGCTGAAGAATTCCCCCGCTTGCTTCACGCCACCACGCATCCCTTTACTGCCGCGCCAGAATACGAGCAACCGGGTGGCACGGAAGGCTACCTCACCTACTGCGGAACGTAAGAGAAGAAAAGGAAAACACACCGCCGCCCCGAGGCCTCCGTAGGAAAGGAAACGGAGTCTCGGGGCGGCGGTGCGTCTCTATCTTTCACTGCCACGCTCCCAGTCGGTTTCTCAGGCCGACCGCCCCGCGCGGCTGGGGTTCTCTCTATCTCTCTCGCATGCGCTCTCTCAAACGCACACCATTATTATGGGGCGCTCTCCTTGGTGGAGCGTTCCGGTGCACTGAACACTCCCTGCCAGTTACTGAGAATTACCTGCGAGGCAAGCACCTACGAGCCGAAAGGAGAAATTACTTGGACTCAAGCTGCAGGGTCTTCTGCGTGTACTCCCACATCTCGTTGTAGAGCTGCTTGTCCTTGGAGAGCTTGGTGCCGTAGGAAGGAATCATTTCCTGAATCTTATCGCCCCACTGGATCATGTGCTCACCGAAGCAGCGCTCCAGCAACTCCACCATGATGGCCGGGGTGATGGACGCTCCCGGGGAAGCGCCGAGCAGGCCGGCGATGTTGCCCTCAGGGTTATTAATGAGGGTGGTACCGAACTCCAAGGAACCGAACTGCGGTGCACCCGCCGGCTTAATCACCTGAACGCGCTGGCCGGCGATGACGGTCTCCCAATCTGCCGGGTCTGCGCTCGGGACGTACTCCTTCAGGGTCTCGACGCGCTTGTCGAAGTCCTTGAGGACCTCAGTAACCAGGTACTTGGTCAGGCCGAACTCCTGTGCCGCAACGCCCAGGTAAGAGGTGATGTTATCCGGACGAATGGACTTAAACAGGTCCAGGTAGGAGCCCTTCTTGAGGAACTTCGGGGACCAGCCGCCGTACGGGCCAAACAGCAGGCCTTGCTCGCCATCAATGACGCGGGTATCCAGGTGCGGCACGGACATCGGCGGAGCGCCCACAGCAGCCTTGCCATAAACCTTGGCGTGGTGCTGCTTAATCAGATCCGGGTTCTTAGAACGCAGCCACAGACCGGAAACCGGGAAGCCTGCGAAACCAGAAACCTCACGGACCCCAGCCTTGCGCAGCAGGTCGAGCGCGTAGCCGCCTGCACCCACGAAGACGAATTTGGCGTGGACGGCCTCGTAGTCACCGGTATGCAGATTCTTTGCCACCACGCGCCACTTGGAACCATCGCGCTTGATATCGACGACCTCGTGACCGTAGCGGATCTCGGTACCCGCTGCCTTAGCCGCGGTGAAGAACTGCTTTGCCAGGGCACCAAAGTTGACGTCGGTACCAACTTCGGTCCAGGAAATAGCGACCTTCTGGGCGTTGAAGTCACGGCCTTCCGACATCAGAGGAAGCTTTTCCTGGAAAGTAGCGTCATCATCGCTGAACTGCATGTTCGGGAACATGTGGTTATCCTTCAGCGCATCGAAGCGGCGCTTCAGGTAGTCAACCTGGATGGAACCCTGTGCAAAGGACACATGCGGAACTGGGTTGATGAAGGCCTTCGGGTCCGTCAGAATGCCGTTGTTGAGCTGGTGGGACCAGAACTGGCGCGAAACCTGGAACTTCTCATTAATGTTCATGGCCTTGGAAACATCAATGCGGCCATTCTTCTCCGGGGTGTAGTTCAACTCACACAACGCGGAGTGGCCAGTACCAGCGTTATTCCACGGGGAGGAGGATTCAAGCGCAGGGCCGTCCAAGCGCTCGAAGACCATCTGGGTCCAGCTGGGCTCGAGCTCACGCAGCATGGCGCCGAGGGTGGCGCTCATAATACCTGCACCAATGAGTGCGACCTCAACCTCGTCTACTACTTGTGCTGTCTTCTTATCGGAGGACACTGTACTTATTACCTCTTTAAGTCGATGTATTCGATGTGGTCAAATGCCCCGCACATGTGGGTGCACAGGGCGCGGTGAGAAAGCGCTCGACGATGCTAGGGTCCAAGCTGGCATACAGACCACCCCTGCGGAAGGTCCGTCAAGCATTAATTCCACTTTACGCCCCTTATTGCGAAATAGGCATTCCTGAAAAAATAAATGCCCGATTTCGAATTTGTTACCCCATTTGTGGTGCAGGGTGTTTCCCGTCAGCGCTCCGCTCTGCCAGATGCATCTGGCCGCGCGACCTATCATGAATCCCATGACGCATAACGAACTCGAATGGTCAGAAGACATCCTCGGCCCCGACTTCCAGGCCGCTCCACTCGTACTCGGCACCGACCCTGACGGCGAAGGCAATGTCTGCGCGACGCTCGTGCGCTACTGCCCCGGCGGCGACGCCCATGATGATCGCCCAGCCTTACTGTGGGTCCACGGGATGACGGACTATTTCTTCCACGACCACGTAGCACGCTACTTTTATGAGCTCGGCTATGCCTTCTACGCTGTCGACCTGCGCAAGTGCGGACGCTCTCGACGGGACGGACAGACCTGGCACTACATCAGCAACTTGCAGTACTACGACGCTGATCTCAACGCGGCTCTCGACGCCCTCCCCAACCAGCGTGTCATCATCATGAGCCACTCCACCGCTGGCACCATCACCGCGCTCTGGCTCGATCGCCTTCGCCGCCATGATCGCGAGCGTTTCGCCCGCATCGCTGGCGTCGTATTCAACAGCCCCTGGCTAGCCATGATGGGAATACCGAATGGAACCTACGAGACGCTCAAGCACGTTATCTATGCCGGCGCTGCCATCGCCCCACGACTCGAAATACCCGCCGGTGACCTCACAACCTATGGGGAGTCGGTCCATTCCGGGGAACAGGGCGACTGGGACTTCGATCTTCGCCTGAAGCCGCTAGGCGGACACCCAAAGTTCCTGGGTTGGGTTGCCGCAGTCTTCCGTGGATTCGACGCAATCCACTCCGGCCGCATCAACGTTGGGCTCCCGCTGCTCACTATAACCTCTGGACGCTCCGAGCTCAACCGGCCATACAGCGAGTCCTCCAATACCGCCGATACTGTCGTTGATGTACAGCAAAGCCAGCGCTGGGCCAAGGAACTCAGTGCTCGCTACACGCTCCACGTTGTCAACAATGGGCGCCACGATCTCTTTCTCTCGCGTCCCGAGCCGCTCCAAGACGCTCTCTCCGCCACGGCGGAATGGTTGAGCACAGTAGCACCACTTGAGACGGATTAACCTCCCGCGCCTCGCGCTCCTAAAAGCCTGCACGGTTTGCGGCTAGTCAACCTTTAGAATGATCGGCATGACTTCCGCACAGCACTTTGACCTCGTCATCATCGGCACAGGTTCGGGAAATTCAATCCCCTCTCCCGAGTTTGACGATAAATCCATCGCCATCATTGAGAAGGGAACGTTCGGCGGCACGTGCCTCAACGTAGGCTGCATTCCCACGAAGATGTACGTCTACGCCGCCGACGTTGCGCTCGCCGCGCGCGAGGCCACGCGCCTTGGGCTCAGCGCCCACGTGGATGCTGTGGATTGGGAGGGCATCGTCAAGCGCGTGTTCCACAACCGAATTGATCAGATTGCCCAGGGCGGCGAAGAGTACCGCCGTGGCGAGGAAACGCCCAATATTACAGTCTTTGATCAGCACGCTCGGTTCATCGGACCGAAGACCCTGCAGGCGGGTGAGGACATCATCACCGGTGACAATATAGTCATCGCTACCGGTTCACGCCCCGTGCTACCCGAGCCGTATGCCAGCGCCACTGCCCCGGTTCACACCAATGAAGACATCATGCGGCTTGAGAAGCAGCCGCGCAGCCTCATAGTGGTAGGTGGCGGTTACATCGCCATGGAGTTTGCTCACGTCTTCGACGGCCTGGGGACCGACGTCACCGTGGTCAACCGCTCGGAGAAATTCCTCCGTTTCCTCGATGAGGACCTAAGCTCCCGCTTCAACGACCTCGCACGAAAGCGCTTCGACGTCCGCATCGGCACCGCCACTGCGCTCGATGAAACCGAAGACGGCGTACGCCTTACCTTGGATAGCGGGGACGTCGTGGAGGCAGATGCCATCCTCGTTGCCACCGGCCGCCAGCCCAACGGCGACCAGATGGATCTTTCTGCCAGCGGCATTGAAATGCACGAGGACGGTCGAATCAAGGTCGACGAGTTTGGCCGCACAACCTGCAAGGGTGTGTGGGCGCTCGGGGATGTTTCATCTCCGTACATGCTCAAGCACGTGGCCAATGCGGAGCAACGAGCAGTGCAGCACAATCTGCTGCACCCGGACGATCTCCAGCCCATGCCCCACGAGCACGTGCCCTCTGCCATCTTTACGCACCCACAGATTGCGACGGTCGGACTCACTGAGGAACAAGCCCGCGAGGAGGGCTATGACGTCACTGTAAAGGTGCAAAACTTTGGCGACGTTGCCTATGGCTGGGCGATGGAAGACTCGACGGGCATCTGCAAACTAGTAGCTGAGCGGGCCACGGGCAAGCTCCTCGGCGCCCACATCATGGGTCCACAGGCCTCCACGCTTATCCAGCAGTTAATCACCGCGATGAGCTACGACCTCGACATGCGCGAGTTCGCCCGTTCACAGTATTGGATCCACCCGGCACTGCCAGAAGTAGTGGAGAACGCCGTTTTGGGACTAGAGTGGCTAGAGTGAAAGTTACATCGAATCGTGTGACGTTTTTCACATTGGCGTTAAACCATTTTTGCCATTCCCGCTGAACGCCACTACAAGCACGTCTTAACGCCAACAACATCTGCCAGCAACCTTTAAGAAAATCACCCATTTCGGGGGTGATTGCTGGCAGTGCATAAAAGAACGCTCCAACTGACGTGCATTTTGCCTGACCGTTGGCTAGGTTAATTACGGACACCGGAACGAGCCGATACTCTCTACCGGCTCAGTGTGTTTTGGGGATACCAAACTAATCCCTATCCCTGTAAATCAAGACCTCTCAACCGGAGGCCTTGCACGTACGACACTAAGGACTTTTGATATGCGTATCCGCAATGCAGCCCTCGCCGGCGCTACTGCTCTCGCTGTTGCCTTCGGCGGCTCCACCGTTGCTTTCGCCGCTGAGACCACTGAGCAGGGCGACAACACCGTCACCGTTGAGAAGCAGAGCCAGTCTAAGAAGAGCCAGTCTAAGACCGGCCCGGGCGGCGTAGCCGACACCACCCCTGAGGACTACACGCCTTCCCTGTCCTCCAAGATTGGCAACATCGAGGGTCTTGAGAGCGACCAGGCAGCCGACGGCACTGCCATCTTCGGCATCAAGAAGGATGGCTTCTCCGAGCAGCCGGAGTGGGCAAAGGTCCTCTACGGTGTAACCGTTGCTGCTGGCGTCTCTGCTCTGCTCGGCACCATCATCGGCCCCGTATACAACTTCTTCGTACACGGCCCGTCCTTCTAAGCAACAGCCACACGGCTTCACCAAAACTTCCGAAAGGTAATTTTCACAATGCGTAACTTCCGCACTGCAGCCGTTGCTGCTGCCACCGCTGTCACCGTAGCTTTCGGCGGCACCGTCGTTGCCTCCGCAGAGACCGCAAACACCAACGAGGGCACCTCCACCTCGACCGAGAACACCAACGAGGGCACCTCCACCTCGACCGAGAACTCCAACGAGGACTCCTCCTCGGCCAAGGACACCAACAAGGACTCCTCCTCTTCCTCCAGCTTCCTGTCCGAGCTGGGCTATAAGTGGGGCGCTTGGCAAAAGGACGAGAACGGCAAGCTTGTCGTCACCCCTGACAACAAGGTCACCGGCGAGGATATGTGGGGCAAAGAGACCGACCCGAAGATGCCGGAGTGGGCTTCCAACTGGAAGACGGGCGTTATCACCTTGGGTGTCTCCTCCGTCATCGGCGCTATCATCGGCGCTTACAACTTCGCTGTGTACAACAACATCGTTCCGGCACACCTGCTGGATCCGATCTTCCGCCGCTAATTAAGTTGCGGGTACGCTGACTAACTCAGCGAACTTCAATAGCGCCCATCCTCTTGTCGTGAGGATGGGCGCTTTTGCATGCTTGGGCCCAGTGCTGAGTAGCTGGGACGCTTTAAGCGGGATATGCACGCATACTAATGATGCGAATTCCGTGAATCCTGCCAATGTTTACGCTAGAATCGCTCAAGTGACTTGGGGCACCCTATAGTTACTTCAGTTCCTACGAGGTTTAAAAGGATTCACACTATGCGCATTCGCAAGGCCACCATTGCCGGTGCTACCGCTCTCGCTGTTGCATTCGGCGGCACCACCGTTGCTACCGCCGCAGAGGGCAGCAGCAACGACTCTGCTTCCAACTCTTCCGCATCCGCTGGTGAGCAGCAGGGCACCCAGAAAGCAGGCGGCTCTTCCGCACTGGGCAAGGCACTCGAGGCTGAAAAGGAAGCCAACGGTCAGAACATCTTCGGCCAGAACTCTTCGATCTCCAGCGAGCCGAAGTGGGCGCAGGCCCTCGCTGGCATCGGCATCGTCGCCACCATCATCACCATCGCCGGTGGTCTGGTTGGCCCGGCACTGAACTACCTCAAGTTCGGCATGTAGTTCTCCCCTTCCCTCTTCTAACCCACTTTCTGAAAGGCTTTACCCAAGATGCGTAAATTCCGCACCGCCGCCGTTGCTGCTGCAACCGCCGTCACCGTCGCCTTCGCTGGCACCACTGTTGCTTCCGCTGCTGAAGCTGTTCCTGGCTCCGGATTGACCGAGGAGCAGGTCCAGAAGGAACTCCAGAAGGACGCTACCTCCTCCGAGATGTCCTCCGCACTCTCTTCTGAGGGCAATGGCTCCCTCTCCTCCAAGCTGGGCGGCGTGACCGACGGCAACATCACCGGTAAGGGTGCTGACGCCTTCGGCTCCACCAAGAACCCGTCCCAGGTTCCGCAGTGGCTGGACCTCTGGCGCGGTGGCACCATCGCTATGGTTGCCGCTGCTGCTGTCTCCTCCGCTGTTGCCGCCTACAACTACGCTGTGTACTCCGGCGTTATCCCGGACTACGTTGGCCAGGCCATCAAGAACGTTTCCTTCTAGTCACGTTTATTACTGGCAGCACAAAGCCCTCCGCCCCACCGTGTACCGCACGGCAGGCGAAGGGCTTTGTTTCATTTTGGCTATGTTTAAGTGCTCAGCGCTTAAACGTCGGCGCTTAAACGCTAGGCCTCATCCGGAAGGGTGAGGATCTCGTTACCATCATCGGTGATGACGATGGTGTGCTCGAACTGCGCGGTGAACCGGCCATCGGTGTTCTGGACGGTCCAGCCGTTGTCCCAGATCTCATAGTCCAGCGAGCCCAGGTTAATCATCGGCTCGATGGTCAAGGTCATTCCAGGCTCGAGGATGTCACGGTAGGTCATGGAATCATAGTGCAGCACAACCAGCCCGTTGTGGAAGGTGGGGCCTACACCGTGACCGGTAAAGTCAGTGACCACGTTGTAGCCAAAGCGGTGAGCATAAGACTCAATGACGCGTCCGATGACGTTAATCTCACGGCCGGGCTTGGCGGCCTTAATGCCGCGCATCATCGCTTCCTTGGTGCGCTCCACCAACAGCTTATGCTCCTCGGTGACGTTGCCAGCAAGGAAAGTAGCGTTGGTATCGCCGTGGACACCATTCTTGAACGCAGTGACGTCAATATTGACAATGTCACCGTCCTCAATCACCGTGGTATCCGGGATGCCGTGGCAGACGATCTCGTTGAGGGAGACGCAACAGGACTTCGGGAACCCCAGGTATCCCAGCGTCGATGGGTATGCGCCGTGGTCACACATGTACTCGTGCGCAACGCGGTCAATCTCGTCCGTGGTCACACCGGGAGCCACAGCCTTACCGGCCTCCTGGAGGGCGTTGGCGGCGATTCGGGAGGCCTCACGCATGGCCTCAATAACCTCTGGGGTCTGCACGAATGGCTCGCCCTGGGCTTCCTGAACCGAGTCCTTCCACACGTACTCCGGGCGCTCAATGCCCTTCGGTACCTTGCGGATTGGAGTATCTTTTTCTTGCTTCAGCATCGCGCGCTTAGTCATAACTACTCATGGTAGCCCTCTTCCCCAGCGCCCGACAAAGGACACCACAGGCGCGCTGGCTTCGACGCGCTACTGCTCTTGTGCGGGGGCAACCTCGCCGTGGCCTTCCGCTCGGAGGGCGTCGAGGCGCTGCAGGAAATTGTCCGTGATGTTAACCGAAATTGTCGAACCACCGCCCAGAACAACCAGAGTTGCGAAAGCGATATCGTCGTCGCGGTAGCCGGTGAACCAGGCATGCGAGCCACCATTGATCTCCGCCTCACCGGTCTTGCCGTAGACGGTGCCCTGTGCCTGCATCCCCGATGCAGTACCGCTTGCCACCACCTGGCGCATCATGTCCCGCACCTGAGTCAAGGTCTCCTCGCTGGGCGCGGGGACCTTTTCGGACACCTTGGTCTCACGTGACTCAATAAGCGTCGGCGTCGGGGTCTTGCCCGCCGCAACCGTCGAAGAGACAAGCGCCATGCCGAAGGGAGAAACGAGGTCGAGGCCCTGTCCATAACCGGATTCCGTGCGCTCGAGGGGTGTCTCGCCCTCGGGGACGGAGCCGGTGATCGTCGATAAGCCCGGCACCTCATAGTCAATTCCCAGACCATATTGTTTGCCCACATCGCGTAGCTCACCCTTCGGCAGATCCGTAGAGATCTGCGCAAAAGTGGTGTTACAGGATTGTGCAAAGGCTTGGCGCAGCGGCACCGAGCCAAGGGAGAACCCGTTGTAGTTGGTGACGGTGCGCCCATACAGCTCCATGGTGCCGGGGCACGGAACGATAGAGTCTGGGGAAAGGCCTTGCTTGTCGACGCCCGCCGAGGCCGTAATGATCTTAAACACCGAACCCGGTGGGAACTGGCCTTGGAGGGCGATATCGCCCTTCTTATCTGCCTCCGGGGTTTGGGCCACGGCTAGAATCTCGCCGGTCGAAGGGCGCATGGCTACGAGCATGGCCTCGTATTCAGCACGCTGATTGACGGCTTCTTGCGCGGCACGCTGGACGTCATAGTCCAGCGATACCTTGATCGACGGAGCTGCCTCGGGTTCGTGATGCTCGACGTCGGAAAGCGCGGCTCCGTGTTCGTTGACAACAGAAACGGACCATCCATTTGTTCCGTCGACCTCCTCGGAGACCATGGAGCGCACGCGGGCGAGGATGTCCGGGGCCAAGCCGGTATCGCGCGTGATGAGCGCCGGTTCCTCGTTAAAACGAATCCCCTTCTGGTTCTCCAGAACTGGGCGCAGCCGCGCTGCCTGCCCCTCGTTGAGCATGGCGACCGAATAAGAGCCATCGACCTCTTCGAGGTTCTTGGCAAGTTCACCAGAGTCAATCTCCGGGATGGAATCATCCTCTTGATGAGCCTGGTTCAGCGCGCCGGATACTTTCGCGGCGACGGGGCGTGAGTCGTCTACGGCGTCGGTATCGATAACGAGGCGGTATTGCAAGCCCGGAGACATGAGCTCCACCCCATCGGAGGAGACCACGCCGGCGCGTTTCGGGGCTATTGAGCGCAATTCGAGGTGTTGGTGCGCGCCGAGATCGGGGTGGATAATGCTGGGCTGCCAGCGCACCGTCCAGTCTTTCTCCTTGCGCGTTAAGGCCATCGAGGTGTCATAGCGCAGGGAACGATTGCGAGGCAGGGTCCACGTCACCGAATAGTGCGCGGTGGCTTGGGCCTCTTGTTGATCAACCCCGGTCAATTCGACGTCGAGTCCCTCGGCTTGCAGGCCCGCGAAGGTTGCGTCGAGTGTGTTCGTAGCTGTGCTGCCATCATCGACAAGCTGCGCCAAGTCCTCATTATTGCGGGTTTCCATGTCTTCCAGGAATTGCTCAGCGACTGGACGTGCGGACACCGGCTTGGGGGTGCATCCCACCAAGGACGACGCCGCGATGCTTGCCGCACCGAGCAGCGCCACGAACTTCTTCATGCTTGGGCAGCGTAGCAGCCTGGGGCGGCTAGACGGCCGCCCCACACCGCAGGTGGGTTACTTGGTAACGCGGACCTCAGCCTTGGCGCCCTCTACGGCTTCCAGGCCTTGTTCTTCAGCTAGGCGCATTGCCTCTTCGATGAGCGTTTCCACGATCTTGGACTCGGGAACGGTCTTGATGACCTCACCCTTGACAAAGATCTGGCCCTTGCCGTTACCGGAGGCCACGCCGAGGTCGGCATCACGGGCCTCGCCCGGACCGTTGACCACGCAGCCCATGACAGCCACGCGCAGCGGGAACTCCATGCCGTCGAGGCCTTCGGTGACCTCGTTGGCGAGCTTGTAGACGTCCACCTGTGCGCGACCACAGGAAGGGCAGGAAACAATCTCGAGCTTGCGCGGGCGCAGGTTGAGGGACTGCAGGATCTGGTCACCGACCTTGATCTCCTCGACCGGATCCGCTGACAAGGACACGCGGATGGTGTCACCGATGCCCTCGGCGAGCAGGGCGCCGAAAGCGACGGAAGACTTGATGGTGCCCTGGAATGCCGGGCCAGCCTCGGTGACGCCGAGGTGCAGCGGGTAGTCGCACTGAGCGGCGAGCTGGCGGTAGGCCTCCACCATGACGACGGGGTCGTTGTGCTTGACGGAAATGGCGATATCGCCGTAGCCGTGTTCCTCGAAGAGGCCGGCCTCCCACAACGCAGATTCGACGAGAGCCTCCGGGGTGGCCTTGCCGTACTTCTCCATGATGCGCTTATCCAGGGAGCCTGCGTTGACGCCGATGCGAATCGGAATGCCGGCATCACCGGCGGCCTTCGCAACCTCTTTAACGCGGCCATCAAATTCCTTGATGTTGCCCGGGTTGACGCGCACCGCAGCGCAGCCGGCATCGATGGCGGCAAAGATGTACTTGGGTTGGAAGTGGATATCTGCAATCACCGGGATCGGGGACTTCTGCGCAATCGCCGGCAAAGCCTCCGCATCAACCGTCTTCGGGCAGGCAACGCGAACGATGTCGCAGCCGCTCGCGGTCAGCTGTGCAATCTGCTGGAGGGTGGCGTTGACGTCGTGCGTCTTCGTCGTGGTCATCGACTGCACTGAAATCGGGTGATCAGAGCCCACGCCCACCTGGCCAACCATGAGCTGACGCGTCTTGCGGCGCGGCGCCAGGGTGGGAGGCGGGCCGTCGGGGATTCCAAGACCAATAGGGGTCGACATGTGTGCTCCTTGCTAATTGGGTTTTAACGCCCCTACTCTAGCACCGCGCACCGCAGGTGGATCACTAGCCAAACAGCCGAATTGGGTTAACCACGTCCGCAATCATGATGAGAGCACCCACCGCCATAAGGAGGAAAGCCAGCACATAGGTCACCGGCATGAGCTTGGTGTAATCCGCGGGCCCCTTCGGGTCCTTGCCCATGAGGCGGCGCAGGGCGTCGCGGATCTTCTCATAAATGATGACGGCGATATGGCCGCCATCGAACGGCGGGAGTGGGATGAGGTTAAACAGCGCGAGGAAGAAGTTGAGGGTAGCCAGCATCATGAAGAAGGATGACCACAGGCTTCGCTCGACCAGCTCGCCGCCTACACGGGAGGCTCCCACCACGGACATTGGTCCGTTAACATCGCGCTCCTGCCCAAAGATGGAGGCCACCACGCCCGGGATCTTGGCTGGGAATTGCGCGATTCCTTGGACCGTGGCGTTAAGCGCATAGCCCGAGTAGCGGGCGGTCGCCGGGAAGGCGTCGACGAAGGAGTAGGTCTCCCTGATATCGATAATCTGGTTGCTCATACCGATGGCGCCGACCTCCACCAGGTGCCCCTCGCCGTTGAGTCGAGTCACCGTAGCAAGTGTGATGTCGAAGTCACGCGGCTCGCCATCGCGTTCGACTTTGAGGGTGACAGTGTCACCGGGGTAGCTCATGACGGTATCGCGAAGCTGTGCAAAGGAGTCCATGGTCTCGCCGTTCAGCGCGAGAACGATGTCCCCAGGTTCCACGCCCGCCTCACCAGCAGGGCCTACTCCCTGGCACGGTTCGAGCTCGCCATCGGCCTTCTGATTCGCCGCGCAGGACACCTCGCCAACGCGCGGGCGCACATCCGCGTCTGGGTTGGGCAGGCCCGTCGTCATGGCGATGAGCAGCAGGATAATAAATCCTAAAAGCAGGTTGACGGTGATGCCGCCGGCCAGCACGATGATGCGCTGCCACGCCGGCTTCGTGTACATGGCATAGGGCTTTTCCTCTTCCGTGAGGAACTCATCCTGCGCCGTCATGCCTGCGATATCGCAGAAACCACCCACTGGGAAGGCAGCGAGGCCATACTCAGTGTGGCCACGTGTAAAGGACGCAACGCGCGGACCGAAGCCGATGAAATAGCGGCGCACGCGCATGCCGAAGGCACGAGCGGTAAACATGTGACCGGCCTCGTGCAGGGCAACGGTGATGCCGATCCCCAAGGCGAAGAGAACTATGCCGAGGACATTTGCCATAGATTAGGGGGCTTTCTAACGAGCGAGCGAATCCACCATCGCGTTGGCGCGACGGCGGGCCTCGCCTTCCACGGCGAGGACATCATCGACGCTAGAGGGTACACCAGCGAACTGCGCGGCCTGATCCACGACGTGGCTGACAACGTCAACAATTTCCGGGAAGTGAATGCGCCCTGCCAAGAAGGCCGCGGCCGCCTCCTCGTTGGCGGCGTTGTACACGGCAGCGTGGGTACCTCCGGCGGCGGCAACCTCGCGCGCCAAGCGAACGGCCGGGAAGGCCTCATCATCCAGCGGCTCGAAATGCCAGTCATGCGCGGTGGAAAAATCCAACGCCGGCTGGGCACCCGGTACGCGGCGCGGCCAATCCAATGCGAGGGAGATCGGCAGCTTCATCGACGGTGGCGAGCACTGCGCGATGGTGCAGCCATCGGTAAACGTCGCCATCGAGTGGACGATTGACTGGGGGTGGACGGTGACCTCGATGCGCTCTGGGGAGACGTCGAAAAGCAGCGTGGCCTCAATGAGCTCCAGGCCCTTGTTGACCAGCGTGGCGGAATTCAGGGTGTTCATCTGCCCCATCGACCACGTTGGGTGCTGGGCAGCCTGCTGCGGGGTGACATCCCACATCTCCTCGCGGGTCCAGCCTCGGAAGGGACCACCGGAAGCGGTGAGCACAAGGTGATCAAGCTCCACATCACTGCCCGCGCGCAAGCATTGCGCCATGGCGGAATGCTCGGAATCCACCGGAATGATCTGGCCCTCCCCCGCCAGGCGGGTCACGATGGAGCCACCGGCGACGAGGGATTCCTTATTCGCCAGCGCTAGAAGCTCGCCTTTTTCCAAAGTCGCGACCGTGGAGGCTAGGCCCATTGAACCGACGAGCGCGTTGAGGACCTTATCCGCATCGATGGCCCGGACCAGCTGCTCTGCGGAATCTGGGCCGGAGAGCACGGTGCCACCGAGGGCCTCGGAGACGGTGCGTGCCGCATCGGGCTTGGCGACGGCCACGTGGTCAAACGAAAGGTTGAGGGCACGAGCCTGCTCGATAATGAGCTGCGGGTTGGAGCCGCCGGCGGCAATGCCTACGACTGTGAACTTATCCGGGTTATCCGCGATAACGTCCAGAGCTTGGGTGCCGATCGAGCCAGTAGAGCCGAGAATAAGAATGCGTTGGGTACTCACCCTCTCAACCCTAGCCGGTCACCCCTAGTCGGAGTCCTGTGCGCTCCGATAGCGATAGGCGGGGGTGTTTAATCGCGGTTATCGGCTGAATCATTTAAACTACTACACAGAATAACTGGCATTTTCGTGCGCTCGCCTCACGCAACTAGTTCTAACCAGGGCGGGCCGCATGTACACGCAAAGGAGAGCAAGTGTCTTCCCACAAGCCGGCATCGCAGGTTTTCGACGGCGTATCCACCGATGACGTCCCGTCCGCAGGTTTCGGTTGGTCCCGCATCAGCCGCTCAGGCGTACAGATCGCCGGCTGGACGTCCGTCGCGTTCCTGCTTGCTTATAACTTTGGTAACCACAAGGGCCACGTAGAGACGGTCTGGCTTATCGCCCTGGCAGTCCTCATCGCCCTCGGCTTGGTCATTTACGCTCTGCAGCCGAAGCTCTCCCAGGTACGCACCTTGACCGCCCGTAACAAGCCGGTGGGCCACGAGGAGCCGGACTGGGCATACGAGCAGAAGACCGTTGGCAACGTCTACGCTTCCCTGACCGATGACGAGCTGCGCGCCCTCAACATTGAGCCTTCCCGCGTTGCTCACCTCCGCGGCGTATCCGACGGCCGCCACGCTGCCAAGCCGGTGGCTAACTAAAGCTTCTTCGCTGTAAACAAAAGCTCCCTTCCCGCAGTTCATGAATGAACTGCACATGGAAGGGAGCTTTTGTTCTATCTGTTTTCCCCCCTAGCTCACGTAACGGTTTACCGTGGCGTAAATCTCCGGGGTTCGCTCCTGCGCCCTCTTTCCGGCGAAGCGCCAGACAGCAGCGTAGACAAGTGACGGAACCAGCAGAGAAACTATCACAGCGGCGTACAGCAGCCAGCCGCCGCGCTCATAGCTGAGGGCAGAAACCACGATGCCGGGAAGCGCGGGCACCCACACCAGCATCATGCCGACGAACGCCGTGAAGAAAGCGCCAGCGGAATAGCCGGATTTGTCATTCCACCGGTTCTGTCCCGGGGCTGACAAGGGATAAGGGTTAAGCACGGTCAGTCCCAAGCCCACCGCCGCCGTGGAAATGAACACGCCTAGAGCCACAGCTGTGCACAACAAGCCCAAAGTGAAGTTCTCACTAAAGACAAGAACCACTACGGCAAGAGAAACAAACCCAATCAAAGGAATAGTCACGTGTGCGAGGTGGCGCGCATGAAGGATGGTGCGCGGAGCAACCGGCGCCACCATGTGGACCCAATTCGATGGCCCATCGAAGCCATAATCATTAGCCAAGAGCGAAGAGAGCACGATCGCGCTGAAGCACAGCATGAAATAGGCGGTGAAATCATCGCCCTTCCACAACTGATATAGGGTCAGCACGCCAAACAAAGGCATCGTGTAGAGCATGCCGGTTTGCCGCTTATCGCGGGTGAGATAACGCAGTGCGCGAGAGTATTCCATCGCCGCCGGGCTGGAATAAGACCAGGCGCCCAACTCCAACTTGGACACACCCTTGCCCGTCACTTCGCTGGCTGCGTCACCGCCTGTTCCGGGGTTGCGCATGAGGCCGCCTATCTGACGGGACCACGCCCATACCAGCAGGACAAGGCTGGCCACCGCGATCAAGAGTTGGGATAGGGCGGTGATGAGGTGGCCGTCGGCAAGCGCGAGCGCCCACCCCACCCCGGCACCCAACGGGGTCCAGGCCATGATGGTGCCCACCGAATCGAGCGGAGGCAAGGACTCGAGGACGCTCTGTGCCTGCAGCATGCCAAAGACCAGCAGGCCCATAACCACCATCGCCGCAATTTGGGTGCGCGACTTTTGGGAATCCGCGATAGCGGAAGCCACTTGGCCAAGACATTCGCCAACGATGATGGTCGTCGCGCACGACAGCACCATGCCCACGACGAAGGGCACCGCAGCCCACCCGGTTCCTGTCAGGATGAGGAAAATGCTGCCGATGATCGCATACACCAGGGAAAAGACGACCGACATGATGGCGCGGGTGGTCAGCAGACCGGAGAAGAACAGCCCCGGAAGGACCTCGCGGGGAGTCAACGGAAGTGCGCCCAGGGTTGTCGGGCTCAATTGATTCTCTCCCGCCGGCATAAAGAGAGCGAGGAGTACGTAGATGAGCATGCCGCCCGCCACGCCGACGGTCAGTGCTTGGTAGCCGTGTCCGGGCGTGGTGATATCTGCATACACCATGGCTGCGATGGAAAAGAGGCCGATTGCTCCGTAAATCAGCATCATGAGCCCCATCATGAGCGTCGCCGGGTTGGAGGAAACGCTTCGCCACCACAGAGTGCGATGAAGGCTGAACAGAGTGGATGTCATTCAGCGTCACCTGCCGCTGGCGAACGCAGCCACCCAAACTTCGAGGCATCCAGGTCCCGCCCGCCGACGGCCGCGATAAAGAGATCGCTCAGGCTTTGGCCCTGGCGGACATCGTCGACGTGACCCGCGGTGATGACTTGGCCGCCGTTGATGATGGCGACGTGGTCGCACAGCCCCTCGACGAGCTCCATGACGTGTGAGGACAAAATAACCGTGCCGCCGCGGGAGGCATAGGCGCGCAGCATCTGCTGGATGAGGCGCCCGGAGACCGGATCCACGGCTTCCAGAGGCTCGTCAAGGATAAGCACCTCCGGGTTGTGCAGGACGGCCCCGGCCAGGAGAATCTTTTTGGTCATGCCGGCGGAATAGTCCGCGATGCGTTTATCGGCGGCCTCGGAGAGGGAGAGGGCGTCGAGAAGCTCCTGCGCACGGCGCAGCGACTCGGAGCGCTCCAACTTGTGAAGGGCGCCGAGGTAGTGAAGGTATTCAGCGCCAGTGAGACGGTCAAAGACCGGCGCCCCATCCATGAGCAGCCCCATGGCCTGTTTGGCGGGGATGGGCTCTTCCCACACGTTGTGGCCGGCGATGAAGCTGTGGCCGGCATCAGGGCGCTGGAGGCCACACGCCATGGTCAGCATCGTGGTCTTGCCCGCGCCATTCGGCCCCACTATCCCGTAGATGGATCCGCGCGGTACATCCAGGTTGAGGCTGTTGACGGCAATCTGAGAACCAAAAGACTTGCGCAGATCGCGCACCGCTAAAGCTTGGGTGCGTGGATCTGCCGCTAAGTCCTCGCGATAAGGATGAGTCATAAGCATTAACGGTATCAAGAACCATTAATGCTTTCTCCTCCGGCGAAACTATTGTTAGGAAACTGTAAGCAGAGCTCTTAAGCGCTCTCACGCTCGTCGGCGGCGAGCTGGCCACAGGCCGCAGCAATTTCATCGCCCTTGGTATCGCGCACGGTGCACGGCACGCCCTGCGCGATGACGCGGCGAACGAACTCGTCCTGGCGCGCCTTCGGGGCAGCATCCCACTCCGAGCCCGGCGTGGGGTTCAGCGGGATCACATTGACGTGAACCTTGGAGCCCAGAGCCGCATGCAGCTTCCGGCCCAACATGTCAGCGCGGAAATCCTGATCATTCTTATCGCGGATCAGCGCGTACTCGATGGAGACGCGGCGGCCAGACTTGTCGGCGTAGTACTTAGCGGCATCAAGTACCTCCTCAACCGGCCAGCGGTTGTTAACCGGCACGAGGGTATCGCGCAGTTCATCGTCCGGGGTGTGCAGGGAGACTGCGAGGGTGCAGGACAGATCCTCATCTGCGAGCTTGCGGATGGCCGGGGCCAAGCCGACCGTCGATACCGTGACATTGCGCTGGGACAGGCCGAAGCCTGTGAGTTCAGAGCCGGTAATCTGGCGCACCGCGTGAACCACGCGCTTGTAGTTAGCCAGCGGCTCTCCCATGCCCATGAAAACAACGTTGCTCAAGCGACCGCCTTCCTCTTCCATGAGGCGAGCGGCGTGCCTAAACTGCTCCACGATTTCCGCGGTGGACAGGTTGCGGTCCAACCCGCCCTGGCCGGTGGCGCAGAACGGGCAGGCCATGCCGCAGCCAGCCTGGGAGGAGATACACAAGGTGGCACGCCCTGGGTAACGCATGAGCACGGATTCCAGCAAGGTGCCGTCGTGCAAGCGCCACAGGGACTTGGTGGTTTCCCCGTCGTCGGTGGAGGTCTGACGAATGGGCTGCATGAGCGTGGGGAACAAACGCTCCTGCACCGCCTCGCGGGCGGCGGCCGGGATATCCGTCATCTCAGAAACATCGGCGGTGTGGTGGACGTAGTAGTGCTTGGCCAGCTGCTTTGCCCGGAACTTGGGCAGGCCAAGTTCCGCGAGCGCCTCAATGCGCTCGGCCTCGGTCAGGTCCGCGAAGTGCTTCGGGGGTAGCCCGCGGCGCGGAGCGGAGAAATTCAGTTTCAGTGGTTCAGCCATGGTAGAGCCCATTTTCCACGTTTTCGGCCACATTATCCAATCTAAACTCTGCTGGAGTGGCGAAAGTGACATCTCAACCTATTTAATGGATGCATGACGAATCCAGAAAACTCCCCCGAGGAATTCCGCCCCTCCACCACTCCGGCCGAGGAGCCGCTGAATGATTACACCGCGGAAGCCCCCGCGACCGAAGGGCCAGTAGAGCCGGTTCCGACAACTTCGGACTATGCGGAGAAAAATGATGGCAAGGTGAAGGGCTCCTTCGCAGCCAGCACGTGGATCGCCCTGATCGTGGGCTTCCTACTGCTTATCGTCCTCATCATTTTCATCCTGCAGAACCAGCACCAGGTACCGCTCAACTTCCTTAACTGGACCGTCCAGTTCCCTGCCGGCGTCACCTACCTCATCTGCGCCATCTCCGGTGCGCTCATCATGGCCCTAGTAGGCGGCTGGCGCATGTTCGAGCTACGCCGCCAGGTGCGCAAGCAAGCTCGCCGCTAAGCCTTAAGGTGCGAGGGTGGTAAGGAAGCTCATTGCCACCCACGTCACCATCGCGGACGGCAGCATGCCGTCCAAGCGGTCCATGATGCCGCCGTGTCCCGGCAACAAGGCAGACATGTCCTTGATGCCTAGCTCGCGCTTGAACTGGGATTCCACCAAGTCACCGAGGGTGGCGCAAAAGACAAGACCCAATCCCATCAGTGCGCCCACCCACGGCTTGTGGTGAAGAAGGAATGCGAAAGATAGCGCACCGGTAAGGGTGCCGAAAACGACAGAGCCGGCAAATCCTTCCCATGATTTTTTGGGGCTTACAGCCGGTGCCATGGGATGCGAACCGAACATGACGCCGGCGATAAAGCCACCGGTGTCTGAGGCGACGACACAGAGCATAAACACGACAATCGACGCCGCCCCCGAAGCAAAGGGCGTCTCCACCCGCGAAAGCATCGCGGCAAACGTGCCAAAGAGGGGTATCCAGGTCAGCACGAAGATGCCCATCGACATATCACGGAGATAGTTAATTGGCGGACGGTGCCTGCCGTTGTGGAAGAGGCGCCCGAACATGAGCGCCAGAACCGCAACCACATACACCGCAACGAGGCCCGGGGCGTTGAGGAACCACGAGACCCACACCATGGCTTGGCCAAGAACGATCAGCAGGGTGCGCGGGACATAGTAGGAGTGCTCCCGCAACCGGGTGAGAACCTCCCACATGCCCAAGCCCACTGCGGTGGCGACGACGAGATACCACACCAAAGGCCCGGCCCACACCGCAAAAACGACGAGCGCGCCCAAGCCGACGCCGACGGCAATCGCCGCAGGCATGTCTCGGCCCGCGGAATTCTTGGGTTTAGGCATCCGGCTCGGGTGCTCAGTGCTCACGCATGCTCCTCAGGTAGTCGTGGGTGCTTAAGCTCTACACAGAAAAGACCGCCGTGCTGGTCGGTGCCTGGCGCGGCGGCAAGTCAAAGCTCGTGTGTGGAGGCTACACCTCCATGAGCTCCTCTTCCTTATTGGCGACGAGCTTGTCCACCTGCTCGATGTAGCCGGAAGTAATCTTTTCCATTTCCTTCTCTGCAGCGATGACCTCGTCCTCGCCAGCATCGCCGTCCTTCTGCAGCTTCTTCAGCTGCTCCATGGCACGGCGGCGAATGTTACGGATAGCAATCTTGCCGTCCTCACCCTTGCTCTTAGCCAGCTTGACCATCTCACGGCGGCGTTCCTCAGTCAGCTGCGGAATAGTAACGCGCAGCACCTGACCATCATTAGTCGGGTTCACACCGAGATCCGAGTTGCGGATTGCGTTCTCAATCTCATTCATCACGGACTGCTCATAAGGCTTGATGAGCAGCATGCGCGGCTCAGGAACCGAGATGGTTGCCATCTGGGTAATCGGGGTCGGCACACCGTAGTACTCAGCGACCAAGCCGTTAAACATGGCTGGGTTGGCGCGGCCGGTGCGGATGGTGATCAGCTGCTCGCGGGCGTGCTCCACCGAGGCGGTCATGTGCTCTTCAGCTTCGAGCTGAATCTCGTCGATCATGAGGGTTACAACTCCCTTGAAATAGTCAAAAGTACTGGGAAAGAATGTAGCAGGTCGCGGCCCGTTTGTACTAAGACTGGACCAGCGTGCCGATCTTCTCGCCGTTCACGGCGCGCTTGATATTGCCCTCGGTAAGGAGGTTGAAGACCAGAATCGGCATATTATTATCCATGCACAGGCTGAACGCCGTAGCATCAGCCACCTTGAGGTTCTTCTCGATGACCTCGCGCGGGGTGATCTCGGAGTAGAGCTCCGCGTCCGGATTCGTGCGCGGGTCGGCGGAATAGACGCCGTCGACAGCCTTGGCCAGGAAGAGGACTTCTGCACCAATCTCCAGCGCGCGCTGCGCTGCGGTGGTGTCGGTGGAGAAGTACGGCATGCCCATGCCGGCGCCAAAGATAACCACGCGCCCCTTTTCTAGGTGGCGGTCGGCGCGCAGCGGCAGATACGGCTCCGCAATCTGTGCCATGTTGATGGACGTCTGCACACGGCAGTCGATGCCCTGCTGCTTGAGGAAGTCCTGCAGCGCCAGGGAGTTCATGACTGTACCCAGCATGCCCATGTAGTCGGAGCGAGCGCGGTCCATACCGCGCTGGGACAGCTCCGCTCCGCGGAAGAAGTTACCGCCACCGATAACGACGGCAATCTCAGTTCCTTGTTCGGCCACCTCGGCGATTTGGCGGGCGACGTTTTCTACAACATCAGGATCGATGCCGACCTTGCCACCGCCGAACATCTCACCGCCCAGCTTCAGCATGACTCGCTTGTATCCGGTTCGCTTCGGTTCAGGGTTAGTCACGGTCTTCATCGTCTCCTTCACGCATGGCGACGCTTCAGTTAAGCGCACGAATAATTCCGTTCCATCTTAACCATAGGAAGCCGCTCTTATATATTCAGCTGCGCACAACCCCCACCCTAAGGGGCGGCAGAAAACAGCAAACTCCCTCCCCCGCTTCTTCCCCACCGGCCAGGCGGCCACAGGGATGAAGAGGAGGAGGGAGAAACCGCAGCTACGGAGCAATACTCCCTAGCTACGAAAGCTCTAGTAAAGCTTAAGCGCCAACCTCGTAGCGGATGAAACCGGTGATGGTGGTGCCGGCCTCGTCTGCGACCTGCTTGACGGTCTTCTTGGAGTCAGACAGAGCTGCCTGCTCAAGCAGAACCACAGACTTGTAGAAGCCATTGAGACGGCCTTCCACGATCTTCGGCAGGGCTGCCTCCGGCTTGCCCTCCTCGCGGGTGGTGGCCTCAGCGATCTCGCGCTCCTTCTCAACGACCTCAGCCGGAACGTCCTCGCGGGTGAGGTACTCGGCGTTCATGGCCGCAATCTGCAGTGCCACTGCGTGAGCGCCTTCTGCGTTGCCCTCGTAGGAGACCAGGACACCCACTGCCGGCGGCAGGTCAGCGGAACGCTGGTGCAGGTAGACAGCAACGTTGTCGCCCTCGATGGTGATTGCGCGGCGGGCCTGCAGCTTCTCGCCGGTCTTTGCGGACTCTTCGTCAACGATCTCAGAGACCTTCTTGCCGTCGATCTCCAGGTTGTTGAGCTCCTCACCGGAGTTGACCTTGGCCTCACCGGCAGCCTCAGCGATCTTGGCGGCAAAAGCCTTGAAAGCCTCGTTCTTAGCCACGAAGTCGGTCTCACAGTTGATCTCGACCATCGTGTTGCCGGAAACGGCGATCAGGCCCTCGGTGGCCTCACGCTCGGCGCGCTTGGACACGTTCTTTGCGCCCTTGATGCGCAGGTATTCAACGGCCTTGTCGTAGTCACCCTGGGACTCTTCGAGAGCCTTCTTGCAATCGAGCATGCCGGAGCCGGTGGCCTCACGCAATGCCTTTACGTCTGCAGCAGTGTAGTTCGCCATAGTTGGAGCGATCCTCCTTGGAATTGAACGGTATTCGTTGAAACAGCGTAGCGGAATCACTACCACCACGTCGCGTTGAGGGGGTGCTAGTTTTTCGCCAGCTCCCCCAGCGAAGAATCTGAAGACCTTCAGCGTGGTGTTTTCAACCCTTTAATGTGCCACGCGTCTTAGCACGCTAAGAAAACACGTGAGAAAAAGCCCCCATCGCCGCGGACACTGTGGGCCGTGCGGTACGGGGGCTTAAGGTGTGCAGATTACTCTGCGGACTTCTCAGCGTCCTCAGACTTCTCTGCGGAAGCCGGGTCAGACGCAGCGGCGGCCTCAGCGGCGTCGCGGGCGTCCTTCTCAGCGCTGTCGCCGGCGGCCTCCTTGGCCTGAGCCAGCTGGCGCTCCTCGCGAGCCTTCTTGCCCTCTTCCACAGCGGTGGCGATGATACCGGAGAGCAGCTTGGTAGCGCGGATGGCGTCGTCGTTACCCGGAATCGGGAAGTCAACCTCATCCGGATCACAGTTGGTGTCCAGGATGGCGACGACCGGGATGTTAAGCTTCTGAGCTTCCTTGACCGCGATGTGCTCCTTGTTGGTGTCAACGATCCACAGTGCGGACGGAGCCTTGGTCATGTCGGAGATACCGCCCAGGACGCGCTCCAGCTTGGTGCGCTCACGGGTCAGCATCAGAACTTCCTTCTTGGTGCGGCCCTTGTAGCCGTCCTCAGCCGCATCCATAGCCTGCAGCTCCTTCATGCGCTTCAGGCGCTTGGAGACAGTCTGGAAGTTGGTGAGCATACCGCCGAGCCAGCGGTGGTTAACGTAGGGCATTCCCACGCGGGTTGCCTCTTCAGCAACGGCTTCCTGAGCCTGCTTCTTGGTACCAACGAAGAGGATGGTGCCGCCGTGTGCGACGGTTTCCTTAACGAACTCGAAGGCCTCATCGATGTAGGTCAGCGTCTGCTGCAGGTCGATGATGTAGATGCCGTTACGGTCGGTGAAGATGAAGCGCTTCATCTTCGGGTTCCAGCGACGGGTCTGGTGACCGAAGTGGACGCCAGCGTCGAGGAGCTCGCGCATGGTTACGACTGCCATGTTTCGCTCGCTTTCTATATGTTGTTTCGGTTTTGCAAAAATTGTGCGGTGTTTTATTCCGCACCCTAGCAACGAAGGCCCTGGTCAACACCCCACTATTGCGGGGACCACGTCAACCACAGACTGCCTCTTCCTTAACCCAGGAAGCGGCTGCTTCGCCGCGCGTAGTCAATCCATGCACCAGCCTTTAGGCCTGAGCACAGACTGCTGTGGGCTAGCTTAGTACTGCACACACGGTGATTCCAAACGACGGGCTTGTTTTATCTCAGCAGGATTGTTGATGACTCTACGGTCTTCTCCCCTGCCGCAACAGTGGCCTCTTCTTTAACAGGTTATCCACAACAGCGGCTGCGCCTCTTCTCTGAAGTGGCGTCAGCGCGCAGGCTTGGAGGCATGCGTCACCGTCTTCTTTATGTATCCGTCTTGCTGTGTGCTTGGGCCGCGCTTGTCGACGTCCCCCTAGCCGCCGCTTACGTCGACCCCACCACCGGGGAACCCGTTGCTTCGCGTGTTTTGCGCGGCTTCGAGCCTCCCGAAAAGCGCTGGATGGCGGGCCACCGCGGTGTCGATCTAGACCTGCCTGTCGGCGGGGTGGTCCTCGCGGCCGGCGATGGCGTCGTATACTTCGCCGGTTCGATCGCGGGCAAACCGGCCCTATCAATTGCTCATGGAAACGGCCTGCGCACGACCTATCAACCAGTGTTTGCGAGAGTCAAGAAAGGTGACCGGGTACAGGAAGGAGACGTGATTGGCACCCTCGCTCCGTCCGTGGACGGCTATCCGGGACTGCATTGGGGCGCGATTGAAGGACGCGAGGATTACATCAATCCGCTGGATTTGCTTGGGGAACCTGTCATTCGCCTCAAGCCCGTGGGTGGGCGCGGGCGTAGACGTCCTTAAGCCGCTGGGCGGAGACGTGCGTGTAGACCTGCGTGGTCTGTAATGAAGAGTGCCCGAGCAGCTCCTGGACAATACGCAAATCCGCTCCGCCCTCGAGCAGATGCGTTGCCGCCGAGTGACGCAATCCGTGCGGGGTCAAACCCGGCGTTCCCGTCACTTGCGCGGCGCGCTCGACAACACGGCGGACTTGGCGGGGGTCGATACGCCCGCCGCGGGTCCCCACGAACACCGCGTCCGTATCACCCGCAAGCTGGGGACGGCCCGTTTCCAACCAGGCACAAAGCGCATCGTGAGCTGCATCCCCGAACGGGACGACGCGCTGTTTATTGCCCTTACCTGTGACGCGGGCAGTACGCCGGGACACATCGATATCCCCGATGTTGAGACCGACGAGCTCAGCCACGCGCGCACCGGTGGCGTAGAGGAATTCGAGCATGGCACTATCACGCAGGAAATGGATCTCATCGGCGGAGACGGCATTGCCCATCAGCTCCCCCGCCGCTGAAGGCGACATCACCGTCGGCAAGTGTTTGCCCACCTTTGGCGTGGCCAAACGCTGCGCCACATCAGTTTTTAAATAGCCTTCACGCGCAGCCCATGTGGAAAAAGCACGCACCGCGGCGGTGCGGCGCGCCAGTGTGGAGCGGGACTTGCCTTCGGAAACGGCGTGGGCTAACCATTCGCGCAGGGAATTCAATGTGAACGCTGAGAAGTCCGGGACCTCCGTCGCCAGCAAGCGCAGGTCGGAGCAATAGCCGCGAACGGTCGCATCGGAACGGCCGCGGACGATGCGCTGGTATTCCGCGAAATCTTCGATCGCCTCGTCCAGCTGTCCGCCCACGTGCCGCTCACCGCTACCACTTGCACCACTCATGTCTCATGAGTGTACTCAGGTGCGCTGCCACATCGCCCCCGAGCGAGTAATCACCCCCATCTTCTGCATCGCCACGAGAAGGTGAATGGTCAACGCCACCCGCATTCCCGCGGCCGCCGCGATGTCCTCAGCGCTCGCGCCTTCCTCCGCGCTTTCCGGTGGAGTGGAGTCATACACCCGAAGCTCATTACGGGACAGGCGCTGCACAGCAGTCGGCTGAAACTCGAGCTCATACTGCCCCACCACATCTACCTCCCCTGCTTTGCCGACCAACCCCCGAACTTCATCCGCAGACGCCACCAATTGGGCCCGCCCATCCTGAATTCGTTGATGACACCCCAAGGAACCAGATGTCGTGATTGGCCCCGGTACGGCCATGGCAACCCTGCCCAGCGCTTCCGCCCAATTCAGCGTGTTAAGAGCACCAGAGCGGAACCCCGCTTCAACCACCACAGTGCCACTCGTCATCGCCGCCACGAGACGGTTGCGGGATAAGAAGCGGAATCGCTGTGGCCGCGTGCCCGGCGCGAATTCAGACACGATGCATCCTTTCTCGGCGATTCTGTCAAAGAGTTTCGCATTTCGCGCTGGGTAAGAAATATCGATGCCGCAGGCCGCCACAGCGACGGTCAGTCCGCCCGCATCGAGGGCTGCTTCATGGACCGCCGTATCAACGCCTACCGCTCCGCCGGACACCGCTGTCCATTGATGAGCCGCAAGGCCACCCGCTAAGAGTGACGCAGCCTCCCAGCCATACCTGCTCACCGCGCGCGTGCCCACGAGGGCCACAGATTGAGATACCGCTTCGCGCAGGTTTCCACCGCGTACCCACAGACTGTGCGGTGGAACTGCTTGGTCATCAAACGTTGCCGGGGCATCAACCACCCCTTGGTGATAGAAACCGAAGGCACGGGAGAACTCTTCCCCGGGCCACTCAGCGTCCGCGGGCGTAATGAGCCGAGCGCCTTCCGCTTCCGCTACAGCCAAGTCTTCGTCTTGCCGCAGCCACTCACGCCGCGAAGCCGTGGCTTGCCGCAAGGGCCCAATCCAATCCTCTCCTTTGTAGATTCCCCGAGCAATCTCCTCAGCCGAGTATTGGGTCAACAGCCCGTGAAGAGTTGGTGAAGGACCCTCCACCACGCGATTGAGATAGGCCCACGTATGCCGGCTACTCGATAGATTGAGCTCACTCATGCCGCCAGCCTTTCGATCGTCCCAGCCCCGCGGAGATCCAGCGCCCGGCTGACGTGCTCGAGCTCAGGGCGAGATGAGCCGTCGAGGTCTGCCAGCGTCCAGGCTAGGCGCAGAACACGGTCGACCCCGCGCTGGCTCAGCTCCCCTTCCGCCAGGTAGGCGGCGAGCATGATCATCGCAGACTCCGCTGCTGGGCGGTGGCGCCGCAAATATGAAGCCGGAACTGCTCCATTGACCACGCTTCCCAACCCGTCGCCCTCCCAGCGCGCCTTCATGCGTTCCCGGGCTGCGGCCACGCGCTGAGCGATGACCTCAGAGGTCTCTTCACCTTCCGCTTGGAGCACCGCTGATTGCCCCGACAGGGACACGATGATGTCGAGGCGGTCCCGCAGCGGCCCCGACAGATTGGATAAGTAATTCATCCTGTCTGATACTCGGCACTCGCAACGCGCCGGTTCTTCGGCTCCACACCGGCAGGGATTTGCAGCCAGCACTAGTTGGAATTGGGCGGGGAAGATAACCTCCCGGCTCGCCCGCGTCAGGCGCACCTGTCCTTCTTCCAAGGGGGCGCGCAAACTATCGAGTACCTGCGCAGGCACCTCACTGACCTCGTCGAGGAAGAGCACGCCATGGTGCGCCAAGCTCACTGCTCCTGGCCGTGGGCGCCCTGAGCCGCCACCGATCAGCGCGGCCCTCGTTACCGAAGCGTGCGGCGCAATGAACGGAGCCCGCGAGATAGCGGTGCCGACGGCTCCCGCCACCGAGTGGATGGCCGTGGCTTCCACTGCTTGCTCTGTGCTCAGGCGCGGCAGAATCCCCGGCAAGCGCGAGGCAATCATCGACTTACCGGAGCCGGGTGGACCCACCATCATCACGTGGTGGCCGCCGGCAGCGGCAACTTCCGCCGCCCACTTGGCTTCCTTCTGGCCTGCCACCTCGCTGAAATCGGCGACTTGCTCGCACGCAGGCGCTGCTGCATGTGCAATGAGGTGCGCGTCCGGCAGGCAATCATTCCCACACGCCCACGCAAAAGCATCCCACAGCGTTTCGGCCACGAGTACAGTGATGCCGGACACCAATGCTGCTTCCGCAGCGTTTCCCACCGGAATGATCAGGGTGTCATAGCCCTGTGAACGCGCAGCCAGAATGGCCGGGATGATGCCGGAGACCGGGCGTACCTGCCCGTCCAACCCCAGCTCACCAAGAACCAGCGCCCTGCTAAGGCGACTCTTCTCCGCCTGGCCTGCTCCTAGAATTGCCAAGGCCATCGGGAGATCAAAGTGCGCCCCTGCTTTAGGCAGCGAGGCCGGTGACATGGACACCACCACCTTCGTCTTGGGCCACGGCAAGTGCGAATTGCTTACCGCAGTACGGATGCGATCCCGCGACTCTGAGATTGCGGCATCCCCCAGCCCCACCACGTGAACCCCCGGCAGCCCGGGGCCAACGTTGGCCTCCACCGTGACCACCCGGGCCAGGACCCCATCCAGCGCTATCGTGTCGCACCTACCGAGAGCCATGATCGACTCCCTGGAAGTAGTCCACCTCGAACGCCTCCCCCGACTTCGCCCCGGTGGCTACCAGCCCGAGGACGTCGAAACGGACCTTGCTCAACGCCTGCCCTTCACTCCGCGCGGCGCTCAGCCACTGCGCGGCCGCCTTGCGCAGGCGCGCTAACTTGCGTGGGGTTACCGCTTCCGCGACGCCGAAGTTGCGGTTTGCCCGAGTTTTTACTTCGCAAAAGACAATGGTCCCATCGGGTTCACGCACGACGAGATCGAGCTCGCCCACACGGTAGTGGACGTTCGCAGCGATGACCTGCGCCCCGCGCGCACGATAAAAGTCAGCGGCGAATTTCTCCCCCGCTTTCCCCAGTGCTTCCGCCGGGCGGATGGTCTGGCCCACTGTCGGTGACTGCAAAGTGGTTGCTAGATTTCTTGTCACTATGGTGCTCCTTGGAATTGAACGTGTACACAACACGCCGCAAGCACGACACAAGACAATTCCCGTGCCGCACACCCCCTTACGGCACTTCCAGAACACCCCATTAACTGCGTTGTGGCGAGGGCTTAATGCCTCGCCACCGCAAATCTGTGGATAACTAGTCCGGGGTCACCAACGTGGCGTCCCCCGCCCACTTTTATCTAGATCACTTACCTAAGGCTCTATTCCGGTAGGACAAAATCCGGCTTGTCCAACTCCTCAATATTGACGTCCTTGTAGGTGATTACACGGACGTAGCGCACAAAACGCGCCGAGCGGTACATATCCCAGACCCAAGCATCAGACATGCGGACCTCGTAGTAGACGTCCGGACCCGACGTATGCGGAATAAGCTCCACAGCGTTGGCCAGATAAAACCTACGTTCAGTCTCCACTACATAGGAGAATTGGCTGACCACATCGCGGTATTCGCGGTACAGCGACAGCTCGACTTCAGCCTCGTAGTTATCGAGTTCCTCAGCGCTCACGGTGTGCTTCTCCTTCGCTCACAATTACCCGGATTCACGGTGTCACAGAATCAGCACCAGCTTAGTTCCCGCGTCCTGAATAAGGCTTCAGGCGCGCGCGAGGAATCGCGCATGTGCGTCAGCAACATTGCGATAGCTCATGCGGTGCTCCGGCGTCGCCCCCAGCCGGGCGATAGCTTCCTGATGTGCTGCGGTGCCGTAGCCCTTGTGGGCCTCCAATGCATAGCCCGGGTAGTGCTTAGCTATGTCCACCATGAGTCGGTCACGGGAGACTTTGGCCAGAACGCTCGCCGCGGCGATGCATCGCGCGGCGGTATCACCACCGATGATCGGCAGCTGCGGGGTGGGCAGGCCGGGGACGAAGAGGGCGTCGCTTAGCACGTAGCCCGGACGGACCCCCAGTCGTGCCACCGCCCGGCGCATCCCCGACACATTCGCATGTTGGATGCCAAAGGTATCGATGTCCTTCGCGCCCACGTGCACCACCGACCACGCTAACGCACGGCGTTTGATCAGCGGCTCCAGCTTTTCCCGGGCCGCCGGTGTGAGCTTCTTCGAATCATCAAGCCGTTCCAAGCCGGGCAGGATGCGGTCCGGAAGGATGCACGCGGCAATGGTCACTGGCCCGCAGCATGCCCCGCGCCCAGCTTCATCCACCCCTGCAACTGGACCGAGCCCTGCCTTGGAGAGCGCGACCTCATAGGTTCTCTTCTGTTTCAGTCGGCGCATAGTGGCTATAACGGCATGTCGTCGATAGTCTGCGCGCGGCTGACCGGAACCACCACGGCGGCGACCTTGCCGCGCACGTTCTCAACAGGAACTGTGCCCTGCAGGTTGTCTCCGAGATGCGCGCGCGAATCCAAGGAGTTCGTGCGGTTATCCCCCATCACCCACAGATGGCCTTCCGGGACGGTAACCGGGCCGAAGTAGGCGCCGCCACAGGCTTGCGATCCCACTCGTTCATCAATCGGAATCTCCGGCGGATCCAGAACGAAGTCCTGGTTAGTGGGCTTGCCATCCACCATGACGGCCGGATCCCCTTCCTGACACGACACGGTCTGGCCACCTGTAGCGATGACGCGTTTGACCAGGATGTTGTCGCCATTAGGCACCAACCCCACAACGGCGCCAATGTTTTGCAGTCCGCGCACCAACACATTGCGGGACCGCTTGACCTCAAAAGACGTGTTCCACGAGTCAGGACCGGCAAAGACAACAACCTCTCCGGGGCGCGGATCGCTGAAGTAATAGCTCACCTTCTGCACGGCGATGCGGTCATTCGTGCACCCCGGGCAGCCATGCAGGGTGGGTTCCATGGAGGAAGACGGAATGAGATACAGCCTTCCCACACAAGCCTGAATCAGCGCCAGCACCACGAAGGTGAGTGCTAGCGCCGTGAGGACATCGCGCCCCCTAGGACTGGATGTCCGGGTCATCGACTCCACCAATGCGGTTGAAGGGGAAGAAGATGAACATGACCTTGCCGCGGACGTTCTCCAGCGGGATCGTTCCTTGGTACTGATCCTGCATGTGATAGCGCGAGTCCGCGGAAGCCGTGCGGTTATCTCCCATCACCCAGATATTGCCCTCAGGCACGGTCACGGGGCCAAAATACGCGCCGCCACAGGCGTAAGAACCGGTGGTCTCATCAACGCGATACGTCGGCGGGTCCTGCACATAGTCCTGTTCGATGGGCTTGCCATCCACCATGACCGCAGGATCACCCTCCTGGCAGGACACGGTCTGGCCACCGGTAGCAACAACACGCTTGACCAGGGTGTTCTCATCAGGTGGGGTGAGCGAAACGTAGCTCAGCGCGTCCTGAATGCGGTGGATGACCGGGTTGTCGGAACGCGGCGATACCCAATTCCTGTCCCAGTCCGGCGTTCCCTTGAACACCACGACATCACCAGGCTCTGGGTTCTTGTCGCCGTAATAGGAGACCTTCTCGGTAAAAATGCGGTCATTATTGCAGCCTTCACAGCCATGCAAAGTCGGCTCCATCGACCCTGATGGAATGACGTACTGCCGGCCCACAAAGTTTTGGAAAACACCAACGACCGCAAGCACGGAAACCACCACCAGTGCGGTCTCCAGCAACCAAGGCATCTGCTTCTTCTCCTCAGCTGGGGGTGCTGCGCTTTCCGACGCCTCTTTCCCCACGCCCTGGGAACCTTCAGTAATGTCGTTTTCTTTTTCCACGGGCTAAATCCTAGCAATGCGCGCCGACATCCCGGTATGCGGCTCGGCCGGAGGCTGCTGAAAGCACAAAGCCCTCCGCTTTACCCACAAGAATCGGTGTGGAAGCGAAGGGCTGAGGGCTACAGAGCAGCTAGAACTAGCGGCGCTCCTTGATGCGGGCCTTCTTGCCGCGCAGGTCGCGCAGGTAGTACAGCTTGGCGCGGCGAACGCGGCCGCGGCGGACTACCTCGATGGAGGCAATGTTCGGGGAGTGAACCGGGAAGGTACGCTCAACGCCGATGCCGAAGGAAACCTTACGCACGGTGAAGGTCTCGCGGATGCCAGCGCCCTGGCGGCGGATGCAGACACCCTTGAAGAGCTGGGTACGCTCGGTGGAGCCCTCGATCACCTTGACGTTGACGTCAAGGGTATCGCCCGGGCGGAAGGACGGGATATCGTCGCGCAGCGAAGCTGCATCAACCTTGTCAATGAGGTTTGCCATTGGTGTTTTCCTTTTCAGTTTAAGACAGAGGACCCTGGCGCCACCTCGCGGCGGCTGACCGGTTCGTGCCTATTACACAGAACATCGCTATCTTTCCACACCCCACCCCCGCAGAACAAATTGTGCCAAACGCCTGACATCTCCTCGTTGCGGGCTCTAAGGTGGGTGGCGCACTGATACCCCACGGGTGCCCACGGGAAGTGGGCTGAGAGTGGCGCTGATACCGCGCCTGCACCGTTTGAACCTGTCTGGTTAACACCAGCGAAGGAAGAGAGGAGCAGCCATGACGGCTACCCATACCCCCATTCAGAATTCTGACTCCGGCGAGATCCACCCCAAGCACTCCTACTCCCCCATCCGGGAGCACGGCCTCGAGGTACCCGAGACCGAGATTCAGTTGGATGATTCCCCTTCCGGCCCGAATGAACCTTTCCGCGTCTACCGCACCCGCGGCCCGGAGTGCGAGCCAGAGGTAGGTCTGCCGGCGCTACGCGCTGAGTGGATTGCGGAGCGCGGGGACGTCGACGAGTATGAGGGCCGCGCCCGCAACCTCGCCGATGATGGCCGCTCCGCCGAGCGCCGCGGTGCCGCTTCCCAGGAATGGAAGGGGGAGCGTCGCCAGCCGCTGCGCGCGAAGGAGGGCAAGCGCGTCACCCAGATGCATTACGCGCGCCAGGGCATCATCACCAAGGAGATGGAGTTCGTGGCCCTGCGCGAGCACTGCGATCCGGAGTTTGTGCGCTCCGAAATCGCGCGCGGCCGCGCCATCCTGCCCAATAACGTGAATCACCCGGAGTCGGAGCCGATGATCATCGGGCGGAAGTTTCTCACCAAGATCAACGCCAATATCGGCAACTCAGCGGTGACCTCCTCCATTGCGGAAGAGGTGTCGAAGCTGCGCTGGGCCACGCGCTGGGGCGCGGATACCGTCATGGATCTCTCCACCGGCGATGACATCCACACCACGCGCGAGTGGATCCTGCGCAACTCGCCGGTGCCCATCGGCACCGTGCCCATCTACCAGGCGCTGGAGAAGGTCAACGGCGTAGCTGAGGACCTGACGTGGGAGATTTTCCGCGATACCGTCATCGAGCAGTGCGAGCAGGGCGTGGACTACATGACCATCCACGCCGGCGTCCTGCTTCCGTATATCCCGCTGACCACGGACCGCGTCACCGGCATCGTCTCCCGCGGCGGCTCCATCATGGCGGGCTGGTGCCTGGCACACCACAAGGAGTCCTTCCTCTACGAGAACTTCGATGAGCTGTGTGAGATCTTCGCGCGCTACGACGTCGCCTTCTCCCTGGGCGATGGCCTGCGCCCCGGCTCGCTGGCGGATGCCAACGACACCGCCCAATTCGCTGAGCTCAAGACCATCGGTGAGCTCACCCGGCGCGCCTGGGAGTATGACGTCCAGGTCATGGTGGAAGGCCCGGGCCACGTCCCGCTCAACATGGTTCAGGAAAACAACGAGCTGGAGCAGGACTGGGCCTCGGATGCTCCCTTCTACACGCTGGGCCCGTTGGTCACCGATATTGCGCCGGGTTATGACCACATCACCTCTGCCATTGGCGCGGCGCACATCGCCATGGGAGGAACGGCCATGTTGTGCTACGTCACCCCGAAGGAGCACTTGGGGCTGCCCAACCGCGATGATGTCAAGACCGGCGTGATCACCTATAAGCTGGCCGCCCATGCGGCCGATGTGGCCAAGGGCCACCCAGGGGCACGCGCCTGGGATGATGCGATGAGCAAGGCCCGCTTCGAGTTCCGCTGGCACGATCAGTTCGCGCTTTCCCTCGACCCGGACACCGCGCAGGCCTACCACGATGAGACCCTGCCCGCGGAGCCGGCGAAGACCGCACATTTCTGTTCCATGTGCGGGCCGAAGTTCTGTTCCATGCGCATCAGCCAGGACATCCGGGATACCTTCTCCGATTCGCTAGGGATGCCAAGCTTCCCGGGTAAGGGAGCCATCGATCCGGAGGTCGTGGCAGCTGCCCGCGCGGGCGAGAAGCAGATGTCGGAGGAGTTCAAGGCCCAGGGCTCACAGCTCTATCAGGAAGAAGAGACCGCACATGCCTGATCTTCGCTGCTACTTCGTCACGGGCGCGGGCTCGCATGAGGACGTCGTGCGCATCGCTGCCGCAGCGGCGCGCGGCGGCGCCGGGGTGGTACAGGTGCGCTCCAAGCCGATTACGGCCCGCGATCTCTACTACTTGGGCCGCGACGTAGCCCGCGCGGTGGCGCAGACCAACCCAGAAACGCGCGTGCTTATCGACGACCGCGTGGACGTCGCCGCCGCTCTCCGCCACGCTGGCGAGCCGGTGCACGGCGTGCATATCGGCCAGGACGATCTGCCTGTGGCCGCCGCCCGCGCGTTGTTGGGGCCGGACGCGATTATTGGGCTGACCACCGGCACGCGCGAGTTGGTCGAGGCCGCAAATGAGGTAGCAGACCTGATTGATTACATCGGCTGCGGCCCGTTCCGCGCCACACCGACGAAGGACTCCGGGCGCACCCCGTTGGGGCTTGATGCCTACCCGGATTTGGTGAAGCTCTCCCGCGTACCGCTCGTGGCCATCGGGGATGTTACCGCCGAGGATGCTGCCGATCTTGCGGCAACCGGCATGGCCGGCCTAGCTGTCGTGCGTGGCATCATGCATGCCGATGACCCGGAAGCCTATTGCCGCAAGCTGCTGTCCGGCTTCGATGAAGGTGCGCGATGAGTACTAGCTCTGATTCATCCGTCATCATCATCGGCGCGGGCGTCATCGGCCTGGCCACCGCGGTGGAACTGGCCGCGCGGGGCCACGAGGTCACGGTGCTGGATCCGGCACCAGCCTCCGGGGCTACCCACTTCGCCGGCGGCATGCTCGCCCCCGCCGCCGAGGTGGTCTACCAGCAGGATCCGCTCTTCCCGCTCATGCGCGCCTCCGGCGCGTGGTACCCGGAGCTCATCGATCTGGTCGCCGCACACACAGAGGTGCCCACCGGCTACCGTGCCGAGGGAACGCTCGTCGTCGCCGCCGATCGCGCGGATGCCCAGCACCTCACCGAGCTGGCCGAGTATCAATCCCTCCACGGCATGGAGGTCGAGCGCATCACCGTGCGTGAAGCCCGGCGCGCGGAACCATTGCTGTCCCCGCGTCTGGCCGGTGCCGTCAGCATCCCGGGCGACACGCAGGTCTTCCCCCGCCAATGGGCGGCTGCACTGCTGAGCGCGGCCCAAGGACTCGGCGTACGTTTCTTCCGTACGGCAGCCCAATCGATTGATGCTGCAACGGGCGTGGTCACCACGGCCGTCGGCGACTTCGAAGCAGAACAGGTTGTGCTCGCAGCCGGACTAGGCGCGCGTGAGATCGAGTGGGCTGACTCAGCTGGGCTTGAACAGTCCCCGCTGCACCTGCGCCCGGTGTACGGCGATATCCTGCGCCTGCGGGTTCCGGATCACCTGCAGCCGCTGCTGACCCGAGTGGTGCGCGGCTTCGTGGAGGACCGCCCCATCTACCTCATCCCGCGCGGCGATGGCACCCTCGCCGTCGGCGCTACGACCCGCGAGGATTCCCTGTCCTCAGCGCAGGCCGGAGGCGTCTACGCACTGCTTCGCGACGCCATCCGTGTCCTTCCCGCCGTCGAAGAATGCGAATTCCTCGAGGCCAGCGCGGGGGCTCGCCCCGGCACTCCGGATGACCTTCCCTATCTTGGCCGCGTCAGCGAGAGGCTCGTCATCTCTACCGGCTATTTCCGCCATGGCATCCTGCTCACGGCACTGGCCGCGCGCTGTGCCCGCGAGCTCATCGAAGGAACCGATCCCAGCATCGATCTCGCGGCCTGTAACCCATTGCGACACCTCAAGGAGCAACAATGATCCTCATCCTCAACGGCCAGCCCTATGACACGGCGGCCGATACCGTCGCCCAGCTGCTGGATGAAAAAGGCATTGCCGCCGACGGCACCGCGGTGGCCGTGACCGAACAGGTCATCCCCCGCTCGCAATGGGAAACCACCCCACTCAACGAAGGCACGGCCGTGGAAATCCTCACCGCAGTCCAAGGAGGCTAAATGCTCACCATCGCCGATACCACCTTTTCTTCCCACCTCATCATGGGCACCGGTGGCGCCACGAGCCACGAGGCCCTCGAGCGCGCGCTCGTCGCCTCCGGGACCGAGCTGACCACCGTGGCCATGCGCCGCCACGCTGGCACCCGTGACGGTGAGAGCATCTTCGATCTGCTGCGCCGCCTGGACATCGCTCCACTGCCCAACACCGCCGGCTGCCGCACGGCCCGCGAGGCCGTGCTTACCGCCCGCATGGCCCGCGAGGCACTGGGCACAACGTGGGTCAAGGTCGAGGTCATCGCCGACGAACATACACTGCTGCCCGATGTCGTGGAAACCCTCGACGCTACCGAGCTCCTGAGCGCCGAAGGTTTCACCGTGCTGGCCTACACCAGCGACGATCCTGTCGCCGCCCAGCGTCTCGAAGACGCCGGAGCGGCAGCCGTCATGCCTCTCGGAGCCCCCATCGGCACTGGCCTAGGAATCCTCAATCCCCACAACCTCGAGCTCATCTGCTCACGCGCCTCGGTGCCCGTGCTTGTCGACGCCGGCATCGGCACCGCCTCCGATGCCGCCCTCGCCATGGAGCTCGGCTGCTCCGGAGTCCTCCTCGCTAGTGCAGTCAACCGCTGCCAAGATCCCGAGGCCATGGCCACCGCCATGCGCCACGCCGTCGAAGCCGGCCGCCTAGCCCGACGTGCAGGGCGCATCCCGCAGCGCGAACACGCCCAGGCATCCTCCACCTTCGAGGGCCTAGCCTCCTGGGCCGACCAAGTCCTGTAGCCCACTGCCTAGAAGGACAGCCATCATGCTCAGCGAGACCGAACGCGCCCGCACCGCTCGCCAGCGCCTCCTGCCCGGCTTCGGTGACGCGGCCCAGGAGCGTCTCAATGCCGCGCACGTGCTCGTCGTGGGCGCCGGTGGGCTGGGCTGCCCGGCCCTCCAGCAGCTAGCGGCGGCAGGCATCGGGCGGACCACGCTCATCGATTCCGATACCGTCGATATCAGCAACCTGCACAGACAGGTACTGTTTGGTGCGGGGGACGTCGGCAAGCCCAAGGCGGAAGTAGCCGCCGCGCGCGCCCGCGAGATTTCCCCCGAGCTCACCATCACCGCTCTTAAGGAACGCCTCGATTCCTCCAACGTTCTCGACCTGTGTTCCGAGGCTGACCTCGTCCTCGACGGCTCCGATACCTTCGACACGAAATACCTCGTCGCCGATGCCTGCGAGCTCACCTCTACCCCGCTGGCCTGGGGTACCGTGCTGCGCTACGGCGGGCAAGCCGCGCTGTGGCACTCCGGGAAAGACTCCGCCGACGGGCGCGGGGTGGGCTTGCGCGATCTCTTCCCCGCCCCGCCCAGCGGCGAGGCGCTCGAGTGCTCGACGGCCGGGGTGCTGGGCGCGACGACATCGGTGATCGCAGGGCTCATGGTCACCGCGGCGGTCGCCACGCTCGGCGCACTCCCGGATCATCGAGACATGATCGGGCGCGTAACCTCCTACGACGCGCTCCCCGGAAGCTTCCGCACGCTGCGGGTGGGCGCCGATCCCGACCGCCCCCTCGTTACTGCCCTACCTGCCCGGCATATCCTGCCGCCGGAACTTGTCACCGGCCACGCTGCCCTCCTTGATATCTCCGAGGACCCCGCCTTTCCTCGTGCCACGGTGTCGCTGCCCTGGCATACGGTCACCGACGATGATTCCGTGCGCCGAGCGCTTTCAGCCTGCGGCTCCGAACTGGTCTACGTGGCCTGCGCCTCTGGCGGGCGCAGCGCTGGCTTTGTCCTGCGCTACGCCGATCTGGCCGCGGACATGGGCATCGAGCTGCGCAACCTCCCCGGCGGGCTCGCAGCACACGACTTCTAGGCGCCGGCCACCGCCGGTCTGCGGAAGAGGTGCTCATCGAGGATGCGCGCCGTGCCGTGGTGGCGGGCGCGGAACACCACGCAGGAGACCACCAACGCCAGGGCGGTCACGATGAAGAGCACCGCAATGCCCGCCCAGAAGGTGCCATCGTGGATACCGTCGGTAGCGCGGGTAAAGGCATTCTTTGCATAGGACATCGGGTGGAAAGGATGCAACAAACTCAGCGGCCGCGGAATCGCCGCCACCGGCCACACGCCGCCGAAAACCATGACGCCTAAGGCAAAAGCACCGACGGCGAAGACGGCACCAATCTTACGGCCGAAGGTTACGAGGAAGAACTGGTAGGTCGCCGCGCCGACGGCGGCAATCGCTGCGATGACAAGCAACATCATCGGCCAGCTGGCGGGGCTCCAGCCCATGGTGGAGGACATCAGACCCATGAAGGCCAAGACAAGGAAGTTCAGCCCCGCCACCACGCCGAAGGCCGCGAGGATGCCGCGCACCGGGCTAGTGGCTGCCTCTCCGCGGCGGCCCAGGTAATACGGCAGCGTCATCGCCAGAAGCAGCATGACGAGGAACCCAAAGACCAGCACGAAGAGCAGTGAGGCACCGCCCGTGATGTTTTTCTCGGTCGGGTCGACCGGGCTGACCACCGTCTGTACAGGGTGGAGGTTGGAGGAGGTGAAGTTGATGGGCACGGCCATGTTCTGCGCCGACGTATCCGGCTGGGTGATGGAGGGGGCTTTGGCGGCACCATCGGCAAGCTTGGTGGCCAATTCATTGGAGCCGGCCTTGAGCTGGTTCATACCGTCCTTGAGCTCCGTGCCGCCGGCGGCCAGCTGGCCCGTGCCGTCCTTCAACGTGCCGGTTCCCTCATGCAGGCGGGATGCTCCGTCCTGCAGCTGGGCGGCACCGTTGCTCAGCTCGCCAACTCCTGCCCGCAACTGCTGCGAGCCATCGGACAAGCGGTGCGCGCCGTCATTGAGCGCCATCATGCCGCCCAGGTACTCCGAATTGGGATCGGACAGGTTGTAGTAGAGCTGGCCGGTGCCGGCGGAGAGCTTCTCCAGTTGCGCCACCATGTTTCCGCTGGCTGCTGGGTCCAACTTGGAGACCAAGGAATAGAGTTGATCGGCTTGTTGGTGCATGCCGAGACCGCGGAGGACGTCGACAAGCTGCAGCAGCGCCGGGGCCACGACCTGCGCCTGCTTGAGCACCGGGATGAGCATCCCGGTGAGCTGGTTGACGCCCCCATCGATTTGGCCCGCGCCATCCGCCAGGCGGCCGGTGCCGGCGAGCAGTTTGTCGGAGCCGTCGGCAAGCTGGGCGGCGCCATCATCCAGCTGCGCGGCACCACCGCTCAAGCGCCCCACGCCCTCGTTGAGACGGGTCGTGCCGTCGAGCAGCTGACCAGTACCGTTGTTGAGATCGCCCGCGCCGGCGTCCAGCTTGGCAATTCCCTCGACCGCTCGCCCGCCGCCTTCCTGCAGCTTGCCCGCGCCCTCGTCGAGCCGGCCCGCGCCCTCAGCCGCGGTTCCCAGGCCATCGCTGAGTTTATTCAGCCCCTCGATGACCTGATCGGCATACTTCTTGGAAATCGCATTCTCCACGCTGGTCTGCACCTGCGGGATGAGGCTGGAGGAAATCACCGAGCCATTCGTGCCGTAGTAATCATTCGTGGCGAAGTGAATCTCCGGCTTGACCGGTTTATCACTGATGATGGTGACGGCCTGCTCTGAGAAGTTCTTCGGGATGGTCACGACCATGAGGTACTTGCCCTTGAGCAGACCCTCATCACCGTCCGCCTTGTTGACCTCGGCAAAGTTCAGGTACTGCGTCTCCATCAGGCCTTCCACGACCTGATCACCGTAGTTTGTGTAGGTGCCTTGCTTCTCGACGCCCGCATCCTCATTCACCACCGCCAAGTCAATGTTGCGCATGTACTTGGAGGGGTCCCACATGGCCCACATCATGGTTCCGGCGATAACGATGGGTGCGACGAGAAGGAAGACGATGAGCACGCGCGACAAAGTACTGGTGGGGCGCCAATCGAGGACGCGGTGCCACCCCATGGCCTCGCTGTCGTGGCCTGCCGCGCTCTGGGTAGCCGCGCTCCCCTCATTCACCAGACCAGGCGAAGCGCTATTCGCGTCTGCTTCCCGGTTGGATTCAGCCTCACGGCTCATGTCTGCCCCCTTAGCGTGATGGTTGAGGTCCGCTTTTATTCGTTTATCCAGCCTTTTAAGCTAGACACGCAAACGTGAGCGAGGCCACTAGGTCATTTGTTTCAACAAACATACCACCGAATAAGTTGGCATTGTGAACTTATAACCATTCGTCGCGTTGTGCCGCGCTGCGCACTACCTGAATTACATCACCCCGCACTCCCTTGTGACGGGCGGGCAAGTGCATTCGAATCGGGCTTTCATCCGGCAAGCCCCTGCCCTTTACAGCTTGTAGGCAGGGCGTTTTCTTCTCCGGTTGCGGGGCCGCGTGGCCTGTTTTAGGCTCTGTGCACATGGGGGATATTGAAACCTACATCCGCCTTCGCAACTCGGGGATTGCGCTGGTGGAAGCAGCAACCAGCACACCCGAAAGCTTGCGCGCGCTTGGTGCCTCGCATGGCGATGCGGCGGAGCTGGCGTCGCTTCATGCCATCTATTTCGGCGATACCCACTTCACCGGCAAGCAGCGCACCGCCCGCCAGGCAGCCCAACGCCAAGGCCACGACCTGGCCACGCTGAGCCTGATTGAGTCCTACACCGCGAAGCTGAAGAAGCAGGTTGACGTCTGGAATTTGCGCGTCGCGCTCGCCTCCGTGCCCTCGGAACGGGTGCCTTCAGTGGCGGCGCAGCGAGTGAAGGAACTCAAACCGAAACGCGTGCCTTCACCAGGGGTGCGGCTGACTTACCGCAAGAATGGTCCATACTCGCTTACGGTTACTGATTCCGCGCTCAACATCTCCACCATGCGCAGCACCCTGGAATCCATTAACCCTACCGACCTCCTAGACGCCACCCGCCAGGTCTTCTTCAAGGAGGGCGTTGGCTCCCGTCCGGCGGTGGGAACAAACGTCGTGATAACACTCGACGAGCTTGACAAAATCATCCACCACGACGGCGACGACATCGAGCTCGAACTCACCAACGGCGGGCGCATGAGCGGTGCAGAGTTTTTGACCTACAAATTCGCCGAGACTGGCTACGCCACTCTGGTCCACCCCACCATCGGCCCGGTGTGGCTGCACCGGCTTTCGCGCTTTGCCAGCCTCGAGCAGCGCATCATGGCCAGCGCGGAGCACCCCACCTGCGCGATCGAAGACTGCAACAAGCCAGCCGATTACTGCCAAGTCCACCACATCGTCCCCTGGCAAGCGGGCGGGGAAACCAATCCGCCCAACCTCACCATGCTGTGTGCCTACCACAACGGCATTAACGACGATGACCCCACCAGCCCGACCGGCAGAGGCTATGTCTTTCGGCTGAAGGGACCGGTTGATTACATCCCGCCCTGGGGAACGCCGATTACCGCGCAGCCGGCCTACCAAGAGGCCTTGAACCGACAGGCCACGAGCCCGACGGGCGCTCCCCCAAGCCAACCACCTGACCCGCCGGACATACACCCATCGCCACCCAGCATTGCGCCGCCGCCCGGATAATCTTCGCGGCAGCTTAGCCGTGCACGTCCACACGCCGGACTCAGCTCGGCGCCACGCGGAAACCTCAACGTTCATGAGGCCTTCCGCGCCTTCGGCGATCGCTTCATCCCACAGACTTGTCCAATGCACCGTCCGCGCAGAACAGTCCGCCGAAAAACTCACAAACCCCCAACCGTTTGAACGGTTAGAAGCCGGCCTTCTTGAGGGCATCGGCCATCGAACCACCGCCGCCGCGGTCCGAGCGGCCACGCCCACCGTCGCGGCGGGAGTTGCGCCGGTCGGAGCGGCCACCGCGCCCCTCGGAACGCCCACCGCCGTTGCGGCGCTTGGGAGCGGGCTGGCCGGGTTCATCGTCAAGCCGCAGCGACAAGCCAATGCGCTGGCGCTCCACGTCGACCTCCATGACCTTGACCTTCACCACTTGGCCTGAACGGACCACATCATGCGGGTCAGAGACGAACTTGTGGCTCATCGCGGACACATGCACAAGCCCGTCTTGGTGCACGCCAACGTCGATGAAGGCACCAAAGGCCGCAACATTGGTGACGGTGCCCTCCAGAATCATCCCCGGCTTCAAGTCCGAGACCTTGTCCACACCTTCCTTGAAGGTAGCCGTCTTGAACTCCGGACGCGGGTCGCGGCCCGGCTTATCCAGCTCCGCGATGATATCCGTCACCGTCGGCACACCGAAGGTATCGTCAGCAAAGTCCGCCGGCGACAGCTTCGACAACACGCGCGAATTACCAATGAGCGCTGAGACCTCGAGGCCGGTCTTCTCCGCAATGCGCGCCACCACCGGGTAGGCCTCCGGGTGCACTGCCGAAGCATCGAGCGGATCCTTGCCACCATTGATGCGCAAGAAGCCCGCGGACTGCTCAAAAGCCTTCGGCCCCAAGCGCGGCACCTTCTTCAGCTCCTTGCGCGAGGCAAACGTGCCGTTCTCATCGCGATACGCCACGATGTTGGCCGCAATCGTGGAATTCACGCCGGCCACGCGCTCCAGCAGCGGGGCGGACGCCGTGTTCAGGTCCACGCCGACGCCGTTGACGGCATCTTCCACCACGCCATCGAGGGTGCGGGCGAGCGCGACCTGGTTGACGTCGTGCTGGTACTGCCCCACGCCAATCGCCTTCGGGTCAATCTTCACCAGCTCCGCCAGCGGGTCCTGGAGGCGGCGCGCGATCGAAACGGCGCCGCGCAGGGCGACGTCCATGTCAGGGAATTCATCGGCCGCCAACTGGGAGGCCGAATACACCGACGCGCCAGCCTCGGAGACCACCACCGGCGTGGGGCGAGCACCGCCGGCCTGCGCGATGAGGTCGGCGACCTCACCCGCCAGCTTCTCCGTCTCACGCGATGCGGTTCCGTTGCCGATCGCCATGAGGTCCACCGAATGGGCAGCGCTTAGCGACGCCAACTCCCTCACTGCCTCAGCCCACTTCTGCTGCGGCTGGTGCGGATAGACAATCGTGGTGGCCAGGACCTTGCCCGTCGGGTCAACGACCGCGCACTTGACGCCATTGCGGTATCCCGGGTCTAGGCCCAGCGTCGCGCGCTGGCCGGCCGGGGCGGCCAGAAGAACGTCGCGCAGGTTTGTCGCGAAGACCTTGAGCGCGCCTTCCTCCGCCTTCTCTTTCAGGCGCATGCGCACGTCCAGCCCGGAAGAGATGGAAAGCTTGGTGCGCCAGCCCCAGTGGACGGCGTCGGCAAGCCAGCGGGAGGTAGACACGTCCAGGTCGAAGCGGTCTGCGATCATGCCCTCGTACATGGCGTCATCGCCGGCGTCGAGGTTGAGATGCAGCACGCCCTCGCTTTCGCCGCGCAGCAGCGCCAAAATGCGGTGCGAGGGGAGCTTCTCGAAAGGCTCGGAGAACTCGAAGTAGTCCTTGAACTTCGCGCCCTCGGTTTCCTTACCCTCGACCACGCCAGCGTTCATGGAACCGCTGGTGTACATGCGCTCGCGCACCTCGCCCACCAGATCCGCATCCAGTGCGAAGCGGTCCACCAGAATGGCGCGGGCGCCGTCGAGGGCCTTCTTCGTTTCCTCGAAACCTTCGGTGAGATACTCCCCCGCCAGCTCGGCCGGGTCCGCCGAGGGGTCCTCGATGAGCTTGTCCGTCAGCGGCTCCAGTCCTGCCTCGCGCGCGATATCCGCCTTGGTCTTGCGGCGCTTCTTATACGGCAGGTACAGATCTTCCAGGCGCGCCTTGGTCTCGCAGCCCTGGATCAGTGCGCGCAGCTCATCGGTAAGCTTGCCCTGCTCCTCAATCGCAGCGAGCACCGTTTCCTTGCGCTCCTCCAACTCACGCAGGTACGTCGAGCGTTCCTCAATGGTACGCAGCTGGGAGTCATCCAGCCCGCCGGTGGCTTCCTTGCGGTAACGGGCAATAAACGGGACGGTATTGCCCTCCGCCATGAGTTTCAGGGCGGCGTCAACGTGTGCTTCTTTGACGCCCAGCTCTCCGGCGATGGTGGCTGCGATATTCACAAAACCTCTTTTTGGTCGGGGACTAAAAGACCTTCCTACCCTATACCCCGCCCTGCCACGCGCAGGAAGTACCCAGCCCAAACTCGGTGTGGCCGATTTCGGAGGTGCCGTACCACAGCGTGTGCGGCGGCAAGCAGTCCGCGACGGCCGCGGTGACTTTGGTCAACGGCAGCTCAGAGGAGCCGTTGACGATGACCCTCCACACGTGCTCACCCACCGGCGGCTGGCCGTGTTTATCCATGTACTCGTTGACCAGGATATTGTCGGGCTCGCAGGTAAAGGAGATGATCTCTGCGTTGATATCGAGCGGCTCGACGCCGCCTTCGCGCAAACGCTGCGGCATATCTTTGAGAACCTTGTCCCATTCGGCTTCGGTCATAAGTATTGACAAGTCAGTACTGATGTCCATCTCATTCCTCCTTCAAGGATTCCACGTACGCGCGGTCGGCATCGCTCAGGTCCGCCGCGTCCAGCAGCTCCGGGCGGCGCTTCCACGTCCGGGCCAGCGACTGCTCGCGGCGCCACCGGTCCACCTTGGCATGATCCCCGGAAGTCAGTACATCCGGAACTGCCAGGCCGCGCCACTCTCGCGGTTTGGTGTAGCTAGGACCTTCCAGCAAGCCATCGGAGAAAGAGTCCTCCTCGTGCGAGCGCCGGTTCCCCAACACGCCTGGGATGAGGCGCACCACCGCTTCAGCAATGACCAGCACGGCGACCTCTCCGCCGATGAGCACGTAATCGCCGATGGACACCTCGCGCACGCGGTAGCGCTGCGCGGCATCCTCGACGACGCGCTGATCGATGCCCTCGTAGCGCCCACACGCGAACACGATGTGTTCCTCGGTGGACCAAGCTTGCGCATCGGCCTGAGTAAAAGGCGCTCCCGCGGGAGTCGGCACGATAAGCAGCGGCTTGTCCGAATTCTCGCTTTCGCCATAGGAGCGTGCCTCGACGCCATGGATGTCGTCGTGGCGCGGCTTGCTCAGATGCGGCAAAGCGCTCTGCAGGTCCTGGGTGGAGGCGGTGCCGGAGGAGACGTCGTCAAGCGCGGGCCCCCATACCTCAGGCTTCATCACCATCCCTGGGCCGCCGCCATAGGGGGAATCGTCGACGGATTTGTGCACGTCGGTGGCCCACTGGCGCAGGTCGTGCACGCCCACCGCAAGCTTTCCCTGCTCGATGGCCTTGCCCAGCAGCGCGTGGCGCAGCGGGTCGAGGTACTCCGGAAAAATGGTGAGAACGTCAATCCTCATAGGTCGAGCAGCCCTTCCGGCGGGGTGATGGTGCAGGTCCCCGCCTCCAAATCAACCTCCGGCACGATCTCCTCCACGAAGGGAACGAGCGCTTCTTTACCTTCGGTGAGAGTGATTTCAAGGAGGGACTGCGTGGGTCCGTGCGTTACGCCGGTCACCTCGCCCACCTCACTACCATCAAGGAGAACGCGCAGACCTTCTAACTCGTGGTCATAGAAGCCGTCGTCTTCCGGGTCATCCAGGGGTTCGGCGAAGAACTGGGTGCCGCGCAGGGAATCCGCGGCCGTGCGGTCCGGGACTTCCTTGAACGTGATGAGCAGGCGCCCCTTGTGGGCGCGCACCGCAGCGATGGTGAGTTCGTGTTCCTTCTTGCCTTGTGTGCCGTGGAGAACCTCGCCGACGGCGAATCGGGTCTCAGGGGAATCGGTGGTCACCTCGACGGAGACCTCGCCTTTAATGCCGTGGGATTTCACCACGCGACCAATGAGTAGTTCCATGCCTGCTAGCTTAACGGGCTACGCTGGGGCGGCATGACTGAGCTTCCGATCAATGATGTGACCACCTTTGGCGACGCCTCCCACAACAGCGCCGCCCTCACAACGCTAAACCTGCTCGATGAGGCGCCTGAACCGAACCCATCGCGCCCCAGACCAGCCGTTAAGCGGGTCCTCAGCGCCGATGGTGCGAACCTCATCCTCTTTTCGTTCCTACCTGGACAAGACCTACCTGACCACAAAGCCGCGCACCCTATCACTGTCCAAGTGCTACAAGGAGCGGTGACTTTTAGTTGCGGAGAAGAAGAGCACCTGCTCGTTCCCGGACAAATCGTGCACCTTCCGGCGCGCATACCACATGCGGTGTCCTGCAGCGATCAACCTGCACTCATGCTGCTCACCATGTTAACGCCGAACATTGGCGCGAATGTCTAGACTTTTAGTACGATACTTTTATTGTGAGTAGTTCGAAGCCGTATCACCATGGAAATTTGCATGAAGAGATCCTCCGGGAGGCCATCAAGCTCGGCCGGGAAGGTGGACCGGAGGCGGTGACGATTCGCGCGGCAACGCGCGCGGTCGGTGTCTCCCCGACAGCCGCCTACCGTCACTTCAAGGACCAAGCCGCGCTTCTCGACGCCGTCGGGACCGTCGCCACCTACGAACTCATCACCAAGCTCAGCGATACCTTCGAAACGACGGAGGGCACCATCATTGACAAAATGATGGCGGCCGGTTTCACCTACTTCCACCATGCCTTGGAAGAGCCGCACTTCTTTATGTGCATGATGGCCGCGAGCAGCTTTGATATTCCGGCCGGGCTCGTAGCCGCGGCTGAGGGGCCCGGCGAAGACCCCCGTGTACAAGCCATGTTCAATTTCTACGGCTACATGGCACAGTACGCGCGCTCGATTGGCCAGGAACCCAATAGGCAGCACATGATGCAGAATTGCCTAGCCGGATGGTCCACGGTGCACGGTTTCACAGTCTTGTGCCTCAGCGGTCATTTGGGATCGCTACCGGAGGAAAAGGTGGAAGCTATGGCGCAGTCGGTTATTGCCTCCGCTGTCCGCGGGTTGGACTTCGAAAATCCTCTGGAGGTCCGCCTCCCACGGCCGAAAAACTAGATAATCCCCGCGACCTACAGGTCAGCGGGGTTAATCTTTTAGCCGAGTAGAACTTACTCTGCGGACTCCTCAGCCTCAGCGGAGTCGGCCTCTTCAGCCTTAGCAGCCTCTTCCTCGGCCTTAGCAGCCTCAGCAGCAGCGGCTTCCTCAGCAGCCTTCTCGGCGGCAGCCTTAGCCTCGGCCTCTTCCTTGGCCTTGCGCTTCTTCTCGGTGATAGCCTCGATGGTCGGGCCGTTGTTGGCCTCAGCCAGTGCAGCGTTGAAGAGGTCCAGCTTGGACGGCTTCGGCTCAGCAACCTTCAGGGTGCCCTCTGCGCCCGGCAGACCCTTGAACTTCTGCCAGTCACCGGTCACCTTGAGCAGTGCGAGAACCGGCTCGGTCGGCTGTGCGCCGACACCCAGCCAGTACTGAGCGCGCTCGGAATCGATCTGAATCAGGGACGGCTCCTGCTTCGGCTGGTAGATACCGATGTTCTCGATAGCCTTGCCGGAGCGACGGGTGCGTGCATCAGCAACGATGACACGGTACTCAGCGTTGCGGATCTTACCCATACGCTGCAGCTTGATCTTAACGGCCATGATTGGCTCCTTTTCTAGTCACCGGGCAGTTCAGACACGCGCCGCTTGGTGGCGCGCCGGTTCAACCCTTGAATTTTATCTTGCGCGTGACGTGCCGGCCGTCCGTAGGCGGTACCGACGTTACGCAGAGATGAAGTTTTACGTGTCCTCCACGCGGTGCGTGAACAACCTCAACAACTTTAGCGGAACCCACACGAGATAGGAAATTCCCCTTAGCTCTTGCGTGGTTAGGCCTTACCCCGCGAAGGGGGTAGTCTGTAATGCGGTTATTTCGACGCCACACAATCCTCTTTTTATGAATAAACAAGCCCCCTCTACATTCCGCTACCGTTACGACCTCGACGGCCTCCGCGGCATCGCGATCGCCTTGGTTGTTCTGTACCACGTCTTCGTTGGTCGTGTCTCAGGTGGCGTCGATGTCTTCCTCCTGCTTTCCGGTTACTTCTTCTTAGGCTCGCAGCTGCGCTATGCCGCACGGCCGAATGCCTCCCTGAACCCGTGGTGGCCCATCTGGCGCACGCTCCGCCGGCTTGTTCCTTCCCTCGTGCTCGTCATCGGCGTGAGCTATGTGCTTGTCCGGCTCTTCGCGCCGAAGCTCATGAACACGGAGCTCACCAAGCAGATCACTGCGACGGTCTTCTACTACCAGAACTGGGAATTGGCACGGCAGAACGCTGACTACGCCGCCGCTTCAGCAACAACATCGCCTCTGCAGCACATGTGGTCCATGGCAGTGCAGGGCCAGTTCTACCTACTGGGCATCTTCTTCGCCCTTGGCTTGGCCGCTTTCATGCGCCTGCGCCCAAAGAACACGGGGCTGCGAGAACAGCGCTTCTCTTCCATTAATTCCATCGCTGGCCCGATTCTCCTCGTAGTTACCGTCGTCTCTTTTGCCTATGCATCCCGCGACGGACTCTTCGGCACCCCCGAAAATTACTACTCCACATGGTCTCGCGCTTGGGAGCTGACTTTGGGCGCAGTGCTCGTCATTTATGGTTCGCACCTGCGCATGCCGCAGCGCCTGTCCAACCTCGCCACGGCTCTCGGCTTGGCGGCTCTGGCTAGTACCGGCCTAGTTATCTCCGACAGCTTGGCCTTCCCTGGGCCGCTGTCTCTTCTGCCCATCGGCGGTGCAGTACTCATCATCATTGGTTCTGGCGGGTCGTTCTCGCGGGTGCTCACCACCCGGGTATCTCGCTGGCTCGGTGATATCGCCTACCCGCTCTACCTGTGGCATTGGCCGCTACTCATCATTTCCATCGCCGCGCTCGGTCTTGAGACTCCTCCGTGGTGGCTCGGATCCATCATCATCGTGGTGTCGCTGGGCTTGGCGGACGTGACGCACCGTTTCGTCGAGAAGCCCCTGCGCCAGCACCGCAAACGCCCGCTTGCCGACGACCTCCCCGTCCACCGCGGTTTCGCCGACCTTCGCACGCGCACCGGCGCTCTGCGCGGCGTTGGCGGAGTCGTCGTCGCCGCCTGCACCGTTGCACTCGTGGCCGTTCAACCGCTGTGGCTGCGCAGCCTACAGGAGGCGAACCAGGAAATCCTCGACCCGAAGCTCTACCCAGGGGCAACGACCTTCGTCGAGAACATCACGCCGCCTGAGAACGTAGAGATCAAGCCTGATCCGATTCTCGCGCGTGGCATCCAGCCGCCAGTCGCCGATAACTGGTGCTTCATCCCGGAACAAGAGCCAACGGACTACTTCATCGAGACCCAGAAGGACGGCGTGACGCCGTGCATCTTTGGTGACGTTGATTCCGACGTCGAGGTCTACTTGGTAGGCGGTTCGCACGCGGAGCAGTATTCTTCGGCCTTGGATCACTTGGGCCGCGAGATGGGTTTCAAGCTGGTTCCGCTCACCCGCGTGGGTTGCCCCATTGAGCTCGGCGATGAACTGAGTGTCAAGCCTTCTTGCGCCGAGTGGAGCAAGGAAGCGGTCAAGCGCATTATCGACGCGGACCCGGCCCTCGTAGTCTCTAATTCAACGCGCCCCGGTCAGCCCTTGGGTCACGGCCCAGACGCTGTCCCGCCCGGCTATAAGGCCTTCTGGGACGAGTTGGCCAAGCACGATATTCCCTTCTTGGGTTTCCGTGATAACCCGTGGGGATTCGATGAGCACGGCAATGGCCTCCAGTTTGATGAATGCTACGTAGCCACCCAGGATTCCCTCGGCTGCGGCATGCGTTTCGAAGAGGTCTACGCTCCCTATGACCCCGGCGCCGAAGTCCTCTCCCAGTACAAGAACATGCTGGCCGTGGACACCTCGAAGTGGTTCTGCGATGCCAACGGCGATTGCCCGGTCATCATCGGCAACATCATGGTCTACCGCGATATGCACCACTTCACCAAGGCCTTTGCGGATTCGGCCATCCCGCTCATCCGTGAAGCCATCACCCCCTTCCTCAATGGCGAGACGGTGCAGCAGCAGCCCCCGCAGATTCCGACGGACAGTCCCATGGTGCCCCAGACCGCTGAGACGTCACCGGCCACACCCGCGGTGCCTATCCCCTATCCTGCATATCCAGCAGATAAAGCCATTTAGTCCAAAAGGGCCGGCGCTAAAAAGCGCCGGCCCTTTCTTAACGAAGAATGCTGCTGCATTCTTCGTTATTTCTTTTTGCCCTGCCCAAAGTCCAGGTTGTTGAGGTCGATATTCTCCATGCCCTTGGGCATCTTGATATCGCCTAGCCCGGGCATGCCGCCGCCGAGCTGTTCCTGCATCTTCTGCAGTTCCTGCATCGACGGCATCCCGCCACCCATGCCAGGCATTCCCCCACCACGACGCTTCGGCGGCTTGCGCTTGCCATTCTTGCCCTTGCGGCCCTTCGGCTTCTTCTTGGTAGCGGAACGCCCACCGCCCATGCCCGGCATGCCAAAACGACCGGCCATCTGCGACATCATCTTCTTGGCTTCGGTGAAGCGCTCGATGAGCTGATTGACGTCAGAAACGCTCACACCAGAACCGAGGGCAATACGCTTGCGGCGCGAAGCGTTGAGAATCTTCGGGTTCTCGCGCTCCTCCGGCGTCATACCGCGGATGATGGCCTGGATGCGGTCGAGCTGCTTTTCGTCGACCATGTCGGCGATCTGGTTCATCTTGTTGCCGCCGGGCATCATCTTGAGCAGGTTGCCCATCGGGCCCAGATTGCGCACCATGAGCATCATGTCCAAGAAGTCATTGAGCGTCATCTCGCCGGAGCCCATCTTCTTGGCGGCTTCCTCCGCCTTGGACTGATCCAGCTTGGATTCCGCCTGCTCAATCAGTGTCAGCAGGTCACCCATGCCCAGAATTCGCGAGGACATGCGCTCCGGGTGGAAGACATCGAAATCCTCGAGCTTCTCACCGGTGGAGGCGAACATGATGGGCTTGCCCGTGACCTCACGAATGGACAGCGCCGCACCACCGCGAGCGTCACCGTCCAGCTTGGTCAGGACGACACCGGTGAAGTCCACGCCATCGCGGAAGGCCTCGGCGGTCTGCACTGCGTCTTGACCGATCATCGAGTCGATGACGAAGAGGACTTCGTCCGGGTTGACGGCGTCGCGGATATTGCGGGCCTGCGTCATCAGGGTTTCATCAATGCCGAGGCGGCCGGCGGTATCGATGATGACGATATCGTGCTGGGTGCGCTTGGCCTCTTCGATACCGCGCTTGGCGACGTCCACCGGATCCCCATGAGAGGTACCCATCTCATGCTCGTGGGAATCCAGGGAGGTGCCAGGATCCGGAGCGTAGACGTCTACCCCGGCGCGCTCGCCGACGATCTGCAGCTGCTGCACCGCGCCCGGGCGCTGGAGGTCACAAGCCACCAGCATCGGGGTGTGCCCCTTGGAAGCCAGATGCTTGGAAAGCTTGCCCGCCAAGGTGGTCTTACCAGCACCCTGAAGGCCGGCGAGCATGATGACCGTCGGCGGGTTCTTCGCCAGGTTCAGGCGGCGGGTCTCGCCGCCGAGAATCTCGATGAGCTCCTCGTTGACGATCTTGACTACCTGCTGCGCCGGGTTCAGTGCCTCAGAAACCTCGGCACCTGCCGCGCGTTCCTTAATGCGCTTAATAAAGCCGCGCACGACGTTGAGCGAGACGTCCGCCTCCAGCAACGCCAGACGGATTTCGCGTGCTGTGGCATTGATGTCCGCCTCGGTCAGCTTGCCCTTGCCGCGCAGGCCGGACAGGGCTGATTGCAAGCGGTCAGACAAAGACTCAAACACGTTAAAAGTGCTCCCTCAACTATCGTGGATAAATTTATAACTTCCCCAGCTTAGCCGTTGACCAGTGCTTGGGTCACATTCCGGACCAGGGTGGCACGGGGGACGTCGCCAAGCGGCACTGCGTGAAGCACCATCGTGGCGCCCGGTGTGGTGGTGGATAGCCACTCGCACTCCGGAAGCAGCGCCAGCACGTGGCCTAGGGTACCTGGGTAGTCATCAATTCGAACCTCGAAGACTCCCCTGGTCCACATCGCAGTCGCGGGCCCTGGTACAAAATCCGGCAGCACCGTGTAAGTTCCGGATTTATAAGACTGCACGAGGCGTTCCTCTACCGTTGCGAGATCGATGGCACCGTGGAGGGCGCGGATATCGAATTCGCCAGCATAGCCCTCCTCAGTGCGCACGAGGCGCGAGGAGAGGATGTTCCAGCCCAACGCTGCGATGAGCGCCAGCGCGCGCACAGCCTCCCGTTGGTAGCTGCCGCGCCACAGGACGGTAAAGCTGTCATCCTCGGGGTTGTGGCGCAGTCCGATATCACGGTCGGCGGCAACCAGAGGACGAACTGGTCGAAGTGCTTCCAGTTGTGCGAAAGCGCGGCCACTGACCGCTTCGATTCCCTTCTCCAGCCTGCGGTTCCACACGCTAGGACCGGTGGACTCGGCATCGGTGCGGGCGAGCACAACGAGGAGCGCCAGAGTCAGGTAGTCATAACGCACGGCTTCGAGGAGCTCGTCACGCGCTTCATCGGATAAGGGGTCCGTGCGGGAGACGATGCGCGCCAGAGTGGTGTGCTCTGCGACCACGGTTTGCACGCGGGAGCGATCCGCCAGGTCGAGACCAAGCTTGGCCGCGGCACGCGCCACCATCTCCGCCCCCACCAGCTCGTGAGGGCGGCCATATCCTTTCCCAATATCGTGGTAGAGCCCCACCAAGAGCAGCAGATCGGGCCGCGCCACGGAGGTGCGGGCTTCTGCACAGCGCGCGACGGTAAGGATGGAGTGATAGTCCACGGTGTGAGAGTGCGTGCGCTCCCGCGGCAACAAGCCTCGAATGTGCTCCCACTCTGGGACGATTCGCTCCCACAGGCCATGCGCGTCCATCTCCTGGATGAGGCGCGGAGTGTTGAGGGGCGAGGACAATAAACTGAAGAATGCATCCGTCGCAGCGGCGGGCCAGCGTTCGGGCAGTTCCGGCAACTCGCGCAGCTGTTCCCAGACATGAGGCGGGACGCTTCTGCCCGAGCGCGCTGCGGCGGCGGCCACGCGCAAAAGCAACCACGGCTCATCCAAGTTGGCGGTGCGTGCGAGACGGATCTCGCCCCCGGCATCAACCACCCCGATATCGAGGGGTTTGCGTGTGCGGTTGTGGCTGCGTTTGGATACGACTCCCCGGGCAGTCGCCAATGCCCTCTCCACGGCTTTGTCTACCGCAGTAGCAGCGGTGACGACGGCCGCGGACAACTCATAACGGTCGGCGAAACCAAGCTCGTGGGCGATCTCCGCGGCGAATTCGGGGTCGAGGACGTCGCGGTGCCGGCGGGCGGTGACGTGGAGGAGCGTGCGGACGTCGAGAAGCAAGGCCTGCTCCTCCTCAAGTGCTGGGGCATCCGCGAGGTTGCCGAGGGCGAGCGCCCGCAGGAATTGGATATCGCGCAGGCCGCCGCGCCCATTTTTAATATCCGGGTGGGTCATCGTGGCCAGGGTGCCGGAGCGGCGCCAGCGGGTGATGGCGAGGTCGACGAAAGCGTCGAAGTTGCTCTGCAGCAGGCGACGCCACGAGGCATAGACCTGGGCGCGGGTAGAATCTACCAGCTGCTTATCGCCGGCGACGAAGGCCAGGTCCAGCTGCGCGAAGCCGGCGGCGGGATCAGAACCGGCGATGGCACCGAACTCGCGCGGAGTGCGCACAGCGTAGTCAAGCCGGTATTTGGCATCCCAGATGGGGTACCAGATTTCGGCGACCACATCTTCGGGCAGCTCCATATCATCCGGGTGAAGGAGGATGAGGTCGAGATCCGAAAAAGGGGCCATCGCCCGGCGGGCGAAGGAACCCGTGGCGGCAAGCGCACAGCCGGGCGGAAGCTGCAGGGACTGCGTGAGATCTATCGCCGAGGCATAGGCTTCCTCACGCAGTTGAGCGGCCGTAGACACTTCTTACAGGGCTGCCTCGCCGCGCTCGCCGGTGCGCACGCGGATGACGTCCTCAACAGGAGTAATCCAGATCTTGCCGTCACCGATCTTTCCGGTATAGGCAGCATCAACGATGGCAGAAAGGATATCCTCCACCTGTTCGTCGGAGGTGACTACCTCCAGCTTGACCTTGGGTACGAAGTCGGTGGCATACTCGGCACCACGGTAGACCTCGCTGTGGCCGCGCTGCTGACCGAAACCCTGGGTCTCGGTCACGGTCAGGCCGTGCACGTCGTGCTGCTCCAAGGCCTCACGGATTTCCGGCAGCGTGAACGGTTTGACGATGGCAGTGATGAGCTTCATCTGTTACTCCTTAGCTCCGGCGGTGTCGACCCGCGGCTGGACGGTTGGTGCAGGATTAATCCTAGCGTCGTGGGTGTGGCGGCGGTGCGACGCCACGGACTCACGGAAATCATAAGCGGTCTCACGGTGCTCAGACAGATCGATGCCTTCGGCTTCATCATCAATCCGCCACCCCAGGGTGGCGCGGATGATGAGTGCCGCCACCAGAGTAATAGCAGCTGAGAACAGCATCGCGACGATCGCGATGAGCGCTTGGACGACGAGCAGCTTGAGGCCTTCCGAAAAGTGCCCAGTGAGGATGCCGTTATCCGTGGCAAAGAAGGCCAATCCGACGGTTCCCCACAGACCAGCGCACAGGTGGACTCCAACGACATCCGGGGAATCATCAAAGCCCCAACGGTACTTCAGGCCGATGCACAGGCAGGCGATAATCCCGCCGAGGAAGCCGAGGGCGAGAGAACCGAGCGGGCTGAGCGCTCCTGCCGCCGGGGTGATGGCGACGAGTCCCGCAATAGCGCCGGATACTGCGCCAAGCGAAGTAGCGGCGTGGTCTCGGATGCGTTCGACCAGCATCCAGCCGAGCATCGCTGCGGCCGCCGCAACAGTGGTGTTGAGCCATGCCAAGCCTGCTAGCCCATCCGCAGCGAAGGCGGAACCGCCATTGAAACCGAACCAGCCGAACCACAGAAGCGCAGCGCCCAGCATCACCATCGGGAGGTTGTGGGGCCTATCGATGTGCTTCGGAAAGCCCGCGCGCGGGCCCACGACGATGGCCAGAACCAGGGCAGCCGCACCAGCGGAGATGTGCACGACGGTACCGCCGGCGAAGTCGATGGGAGCGATGAGGGCCTCACCGTTTGATACACCGAAGAGCCACGCTGCGAGTGAGCGCGGGGCATGGGAGAGCACTCCCCCCGCCCCACACCATGTGGGCGAGCGGAAAGTAGGCGAAGGTCACCCACACGCCTGCGAAAGTTAACCACGCGGAAAACTTCACGCGGCCGGCGAGGGCACCGGAGATGATGGCTATCGAAATAATGGCGAACGTGGCTTGGAAACCGATGTCGATGACGTTGGGATAACCAGCGCTACCGGCAATGTACTCGGCGGCGGGCCCGGTGATTTGGCCGCGCAGCCCCCAGGCTTCAAACGGGTTGCCCACGATTCCCGCCAGCGAACTGCCCGCATAAGACATTGACCATCCCCACAGGACGTAGAGTACTGGGACCAGCGCTAACGCGCCGAAGGACATCATCATCATGTTGAGGACGTGGCGATTGCCCGCCATTCCGCCGTAGAACAATGCCAATCCGGGGGTCATGAGCAGCACCAAGGATGCGCTGATCAGCATCCACGCTGCATCACCGGACGAGAATGCATCAGGAGTCATAGTTCAACTAACCTCTTTTCTATAACTTGATAGGTACAGTTCCCAAAATACCTATAGCTCTATAGATTTAGGAAGAAGTATGAGTCCTAGATCACATCCACGATCTAAAAAGCGGTGAGAACAGCACTATCCTCACCGCTTTCCTGAAGCTTCTCCCCTAGATTTCTTCCTCAGAGGCTTCAACTGTCTGCATACTCTTGCGCATGCGCTTGGCGTACTTCACATCCGTGACGGTCACGCCGTAGATGGAACGGCCCATGTAGAAGGAGCCCACCGACGCGATGATCCACACGCCGAAACACGCGATCATGACCTTGATCAGCGACCACAGGGAAAACCCGTTCTCAGCAAAATCCACGACCAACTTCGCCACAAGCAGCAGCGGAACGGCCAAACCGACCGTCGGCCCCAGCAGGTTGACGCGGGTCAGGGCATCGGGCGCACGCCACAAGGCGATGGCGGTCCCAATGACCAAGACCGTGGCTACGACCAACAGAATCGAGGCGATAATCTCCGCGATAGTCATGGTCTTACCTCCTACCCTTCGAGATGATGCGGGCCATCGACAACGTCGGCAGAACGCCGGCCGCAATAGCCGCGAGCATGGCGATGTCATAGACGATGGACGCGTGATTAGTCATGGACCACGAAATATACATGCACAGCATGCCGTAAAAGACCATGTCACTCATCACGGTTCGGGTGAGCTCATCGCGGGAGCGCAACGCCAGCACCAACGCCGCGCACACCGATGCACCAATGAGGAAAATACAGACAAAAACTACCCATTGAAAGGCGCTCATCGAGGAAAAATCAATCATTTCTTATCATCCTTTCGGGCATCCTTGTTCTGCGCAACCTGGCGCAGGGGCCACACGGAATACTTCTCCACATCATGCGCGGCCAGCGGGGTATCGTCCGTCTTCGCGATATCGGGTGCACGCATATGGCGGCCCAGCGTATCCAGCGGGTACTCGTAAAACGTGGGCGCGAGCTCCTTTGTGGGGCCCTGACCAGGAACGCCATAGTCAATTCCCTTCACCCGCGGGGCGAGGCGCTCCTCCATATCCGCCAGATCTTCCATGATGCTGGCTGGGTCATCCCCCATGACCGCCTGAACCAGCACGATGCGCGGCAGGCCTTCTGCCACCGGCTCGCGCAAACCCAAGGACAGCGTCCCCGGGGTTGCCGTAATGGACGAGGTGAACCAGAAGATCTCCCACGCGCTAGTCACGCGCAAGGGGTACCGCACCACTACCGGCCGGTAGTTATTCTGCGGCTTGAAGGATTCCGCGGCGAGCGAGAAACCCGCGACGAAGATTTCCTTGATCAGCCATAGCGCGTAGACAACGGCATGCACTGCAGTCTTCATTTAACGGCCCTCCTGAAGGGAGTCGATGTCGGGTAGGGCTACGGGGCCGTCGCCAAGCACTGCGTCTGCATAAGCCTCCGTATTCAACAAGTCCGCTGAGGCTTCCATCGTGACGCTGATGACCGGACCGGATAGAACGAACATGGTCAGCGAGCCCAAAATGAGCGCTGCCGAGGGCGCCATCAGCTTCTTGCGAATCACAAGTTCATCGGGCACCTTCTCCTTGGGCAGGTCCTTGCCCCAGAAGACTCGGCGCCACACGCGCAACATGGCAAGGAATGCCGCGAAGGACGCGATGATGATCACCGTGATTACGGTCCAGGCCCATCCCCCGCCGGTACGGGCGATTTCCGCGACGATGAGGACCTTGCCCCACATACCGGAGAAGGGTGGGAAGCCCACGACGGAGAAGGCACCGGCGGCAAAGATCCACGCGATAATCGGATCACGGCGCGCCAAGCCAGAAAGCTTGTTGAGCCTGCCCGTACCGTAGGTCTCCTCAATAGCACCGGAGGCCAAAATAAGCGAGCCCACCGTGAGCATGTGGTGAATGGTGTACAGGATTCCAGCAGCCAGCGCGCGCTGGGCATCATGGGTAGTGAAGGCCATCATCACGAGGATGAAGGGCATACCGTTGAGCATCTGGTAGCCCAGCACGCGGCGAATGGAGTTTTCAGCTAGGCCGCCGAAAGCACCAACCAGCATGGAGATGATCATGATGACGATGATGAGTGTCCCCCACCGCTGGTCCATATCAAAGAGCTGCACCCACAGGCGGTAGAGCATGTACACCGCGACCTTGGTGTGCAGGCCAGAGAACAGGCCCATGACGGCAGCGGACGTTCCCGGGTAGGTGCGCGGCAGCCACGACTGCACGGGGAACACACCGGCCTTCGCGGCGATGGCGATAACGATGATGCCCGAGGCCACCGTCACCGGACCATTACCGGCGGCAGCACCCGTGAGCGCCGCCAGGTTGACCACGCCAGCCACCGAGTAGATATAGCCCACACCGACCACCAAAAGCGTGGAGGCGAACAAGTTCACCAGCACGAAGGCGCGGCCGGCAGCCAAGCGTGACCAGGTACCAGACATGGTGATGAGGCCATAGGACGGCAGTAGCATGACCTCGATGAACACGAAGAAGTTGAAGAGATCAGCGGTGAGCAGGGCGCCGCACACGCCGGTGATCAAGATAAGCGTCAGCGATGGGTAGTAGCGAGACTTAGTCTCGCCGCCCACGATGGCAAACCAGTTGGCGCCGAAGGCCACGATCATCGTCGTGATGAGCATCAGTGCTGAGAAGGTATCGGCCGCGAAGGCGATACCTGCGTTACCCACGTAGTTACCCACGCTATGCGCCACCACACCGTTGTTCATGGTGTAGAGCAGCAGCGCAAAGGAAGCGAAGATACCCACGCCCGGAACGATGAGCATGATGGCATCGCGCACACGATGCCACGGCGCGAGCAATGCGAGCGCCGCCGATACGAGGGGAACCGCCGGGAAGAGCGGGAGGAGGGCGCTTACGGTGTCATACATCTAGTTGTCCTCCTCTTGTTCGAGTTCTTTCAAACGATCCATCTTGTTGGCCGAGCGCTGCAGAATCTCGCGGTTCTGGGTATCTCGTCCCAGAGTGGAGAAAGCGTGGTCAATGGTGTTGTCATCCACAGGCTCCACGACGTCCGTGTCGTCGTTCGCGCCCATCGCCGCCATGGTCAGCAGGATGGTCGAGGTTGCCATGGAAATCACCACGGCGGTCAGCACAAAGGCTTGCGGCAGCGGGTCAGCCATCTGGTCCAGGCCCACCTGCGACGGAAAGGACTCTCCGCGGTAAGAGTACACGCCGGTGGCCAGAAGCATGAGGTTGGCACCGTGGCCGAAGGCCATCATGCCCAGCACGATGTGCACGAGGCCGCGCTGCTGGATGAGGTAGACAGCGCTACCGATGAGCAATGCAATGGTCAGTGCGAGGATCATGAGCTCTTCTCCTCTGTAGCCGAAGTGTGGTGGGGCGAGGACGCGCGGCGGCGTGCCTCGGATTCATTGAGCAACGCCGTTGGGTCCGAAGACGGGTTGATGGATTCGGGGTAGGGGTCATCGACATCCTCCAGCACCACGCGCGGCGTGTTCGGCAACGCGGAATCATCATCGTGGACCCACGGCAAGAAGTCCCGCTCGGTGCCTGGCCGCAGATAGCCACCCAAAGCATTGATGGCCATCGTGAGCATGCCCAGGACCGCCAGGTAGATACCCAGGTCAAAGATGAGCGACGTGGTCCAGTGCTGCCCCAGGGCGTGGCCGTGGATGGCAGTCAAGAAACCACCGGAACTATGCGACGTCGGGATGTAGCCGATGAAGCCAGCTACCAGCGCCACGATAATGCCCACGCCGGTGAGGTGAATCGGGGTCATGCGGCCGAAGACAATCTCATCGGTGCCGCGTGAGAGATACGTCAGGCCGATGGCCGCGCCCATGATGAGAGCAGCCGGGAAGCCGCCGCCGGAAGCCTGGTGCCCGCGGTAGAACACGATGAAGGACATGACCACCAGAATCGGGATGGCAATGGAAATTCCCTTACGCAGCGGAACCGAGTTGAGCTGCGACTGACCGAACGGCGCCGGACGCGTACCGGAGGTAAACGGGAAGCGCGGCAGCGTCGAGGTGACCGCGGCGATCACGACGGCGGCCATGCCGAGCACCGACAGCTCGCCCAAGGTATCAAGCGCACGGAATTCCACGATGATGGTGGCCACGACGTTATCGCCGCCAGTGATGTCTGGGGCGTTATTGAGGTACCACATGGACAAGTCGGAGCGCTCGTGGCGGCCCATCAGCGCCCACACACCAAGGAATGCGGTGAGTCCGGCGAGCACCGCCACCACGATGGAGCCAACCTTACGGTTGGTGTTCTGTACCGGGTGGAATTTCTCCGGCAGGTAGCGCAGGACCATCATCATGACGATGACGGACAGCGCCTCCACCGTGAACTGGGTCAAGGCAACGTCCGGTGCACCCAGCAGGAACATCTGCAAGGTCACGCCGGTACCCGCGGTACCAATCATGACCGCCCCCGTGAGGCGGTTGCGGGTACGAACCAAGCCAAACATCGACAGCGCCACGATGCCCAGCGGCAGCAGATCCCACGGGTTGTCCAGGCCATCCACGCGCGGGTTCAAGGCCACGCCGTCGACGCCCGTCGACACCAAAGTGGAGCCCGCAAGAATGATGACGAGGAGGACAATCGGCAGGATGAGCTTCGACGGGTTGTGGGTATCCGACATGCGGCCGACGAAGCGGCCGAAGGCTGCGCACACGTCCTGGATCCACTTCAGGATTTGGTTACCGGTGCGCGGCAGGAGCTGGCGCTCCTCCATCGCGGTCCACAGCGGCGTACGGAAGAACAACGCGATGATGCCAGCGATAAGCACCACCACGGAAATAAGCAGCGGAACGTTCAGGCCGTGCCACAGCGCGAGGTGGGAATGACCCTCCATGCCGATGGCCGCCACGATGTTATCGAGCGGCTTATCGAGCGCTCCCATGACGAAGATGATCGGCACCGACATCACACCGGGCAGCGCCGCGGGCAGCCACAGCCTGACCGGCGCCTCATGAACATGCGACATGTTGCGTGGGCCATCGAAGAAGGCACCGAAGATGATCTTGGCGGAGTAGGTAAAAGTGAAGAACGCACCCACGCCGGCGACGATGAGCAGCAGCACCTGGCCGGTCGAGCCAATTGGTGCCTCCTCGAAGGCGGTGAGCATTCCTTCCTTCGACACGAAGCCAAACAGCGGCGGGACCGCCGCCATGGAGGCAGCACCAATGAGCATGGAGCCAAAGGTCCACGGCATCTTGTTCCACAGCACACCAAGGCGGCGGATGTCACGTGAACCAGCCTCGTGGTCGATGACGCCAATGAGCATGAAGATGGAGGACTTAAACAACGCGTGCGCCAGCGTGTGCACGAGGGCCGCTGCGATAGCGAACGGGGTGCCAACACCAATCGTGGCCACAATCCATCCCAGGTGGGACACAGTGGAGTACGCGGTCAGCTTCTTCAAGTCCGTCTTCTGCACGGCAAAGACCGCCGACATCACTGCGGTACCCATACCGGCGACGATGAGCAGCCAGTTCCACGCTGCAACATCATGGAAGATGGTGGAGAAACGAATCAACAGATAAACGCCGGCCTTCACCACGGCCGCTGCGTGCAGGAAGGCCGAGACCGGCGTGGCGGCCGCCATGGCCTCCGGCAGCCAGAAGTGGAAGGGGAACTGCGCGGACTTGGTAAACGCCGAGACCGCAATGAGAATGGCAACCCCGGCGGTCAGGCCTGGGCGCTCGGCCCACACATCAGAGGCGAGGATGCCCTCGAGGCTCGTGGTCCCCGCAGCCGTTGCGGCAATCGCCACGCCGGACAGCAAGGTGAGGCCGCCGATGAAGGTCAGGATGAGCGTGCGCTGCGAACCGGCCTCACCGGACTTGCCGCTGCGCGCGATCAACATGAACGACGCCAGCGATACCAGCTCCCAAGCCAGGAAGAGCACCACGACGTCGTTAGCCAGCACGAGCAGGAGAATCGACAGCGTAAACGCTGTCATCAGCACATAAAAACTGACGTTGCCTTTACCTTTGGGCAGGTAGGCCGCAGAGTAGGTGAACACCACTGCGCCGATGACGAGAGCCAACATGGCAAAGAAAATGCCCAGTGCATCGCCCCGGAAGGCGAGATTAACGTCAACGCCTGGCGCGATGACATCGCGCACCCACGTCACGGAATAGGACAGTTCTTCGCCCCGGGCCAGTGCCGGAAATTCTTTAGCCAACAGTGCCGCGGCGATAATAAAAATGCCGGCTAGCGGGTAGCCGGCTGCGCGATCAGCAACCTTGACGGCTACTGGTGCTAGCGCCACTGCGACAGCTGCGAGGAGGACGACATACAAGAGTGTCACGAAAGAGTAGCCTCACGAACCGTTGTTAGGGCTGTTTAATCAGCCTCACATAGACAGGACTGTCCTAGACTACCATTGTGACCTCCCCCAAAGCACATCTTTAATGGGACGAAGACGACGAAAGCGCCCCGCAAAGGAGGCGCTGCGTCTCGAAAGAACTTAGGTCTAGCCCAGGGATCTATAAGGACTTACTTCTCCCCCAGCAAGGCATCCACGAAGCCCTCAACCTCAAACGGCGCGAGGTCATCTGCACCCTCGCCAAGGCCCACGAGTTTGACCGGCACGCCCAGTTCTTCCTGAACCTGGAAGACGATGCCGCCCTTAGCGGTGCCATCGAGCTTGGTCAGAACAACACCGGTGATGTCGACGACATCGCGGAAGATGCGGGCCTGGGTCAGGCCGTTCTGCCCGACCGTTGCGTCCAACACGAGCAAGACCTCATCGACGTCGGTCTTCTTCTCAACCACGCGCTTGACCTTGCCCAACTGGTCCATGAGGTCCACGGAGGTGTGCAAACGACCAGCGGTGTCCACGAGAACGACGTCCACTCCTTGATCTACGCCAGCGGCCACGGCGTCGAAGGCCACGGAAGCCGGGTCCGCGCCTTCCTTGCCGCGCACGGTGGTAGCGCCCACGCGGCGACCCCAGGTCTCCAGCTGGTCCGCGGCCGCTGCACGGAAGGTATCCGCCGCGCCGAGCAAAACGTTGTGTCCCATGGATACGAGCACGCGGGCCAGCTTGCCCGTCGTGGTGGTCTTGCCAGTGCCGTTGACGCCGACAACCATGATGACGGCCGGCTTGCCCTCATTCGGCATGGCCTTGATGGAACGGTCCATCTCCGGGTGGCCCACCTCGATGAGGGCCTCGCGCAGCATGGCGCGGGCTTCCGCCTCGGAGCTCACTCCGCGCTCCGCAATCTTGTCGCGCAGGGAGTCTGTAACCTGCATCGTGGACTTCGTACCCAAATCCGCCATGATGAGGGTGTCTTCGATTTCCTCCCAGGCATCATCATCCAGGTCACCTGCGGAGAGAATACCCATGAGGCCTTGGCCGATGGCATTCTGCGAACGCGACAGGCGCCCGCGCAGCTTGCCCAAGCGGCCGGCAGCCGGCGCAATATCCTCCTGCGGCTGGGCTGCCGGGGCCTCGACGACCTCAGCGTCGTCGGATACCTCTAGTTCCTCCGGCTCAGCCTCGAGTGCCGCGCTTGCCGACGCCGCTTGGGCCCCCGCCGCCGCAGCGGCCTCCTCTGCTTCAGCTTCCTCTGGCTCGGGCTGCGCTTCTGGTTCAGGCTGTGCTTCTACCACTTCCGCTGCCTCTTCTTCGGCTTCAACCTGAGCAGAAGGCTCCTCCGCAGCCGGAACCTCAGGTTCTTCCGGAGCCTCCTCTTCTACCTTCGGGGCTTCAACTACCGGCTCCGGTTCAGCAGTCTCCGGTTCGGTGGCCGGGACAGCTTCCTCTGTGTCCTCTTCATCCTTCTCAACGGCAGCGGCGCCGGAAGCAGCAGTACCAGCGGCAGCAACGCCCGCAGTTCCTGCAGCGGCTAGGCCAGCGGAGGAATCCTTATCCTCTTCCTCCTTTACCTGGTCCTTCTGTGCAGCCGGTTCCGGCTTGGGCTCTGCCTTAGGCTTCGGCTCTGCCTCAGGCGTCGGTTCCACCGCAGGCTTCGCCGCCTTCTGAGTCTCCTCCGTGCCCTTGAGCTGAGCGTTAGCGAGCTCGGTGGCATCGCGCTGCTCAGACTTCTTCTCCGCTTGCGGCTGAGCTTTGGGCTCGGCCGGTGCGGGCTTGTCAGCCTTAGCCGCAGGCACAGGTTCCTTGGTAGCGCCGCCGCCAGCCGGGGCAAAATTAAAACCAGACTTGGCCTGGTAGTTGCCGGACTTCTGCTGCTGGGTCAGCTCCTTCGGCTCCTCCGCGGGCTTTTCAAAGGAGACCTTCTTTGACTCGCCGCGCTTCTTGCCCAGAACAATGAACAAGACCACCAGCAGAATCAGGACGATGACTGCTATCGCAATCCACAGAAAAGTAGTATTCATGCTTTCCATAGTGCCAGGGTTGCCCACGCCAGGCACCATGAGGAGTCCAAAAAGGCACGAACAGATGCCCTCAGTTAACGCGAAGGCTCGACGCCGCGCATCGTGAAGCCATAAAGCACGGTAGCCACGTCCACCGTTGGCTTCTGGTCAGTGTTGGCTATGAGCTGAGAATCCTTGCGCACCTGACTTAGGTCAGGGCGGATGAGCAACGCCACTCTTGGCACTGCTACCTGGTGTTGTTCGGCAGAGGGATGGGGTTGTTCCGCAGTAAATCACTGCCTAAGCCAGGAAGGCGTCCTGCAGAAGGCATCTGGCAAACGGCATCTCTCCTATCCATCTTCACACTCCTTCCACCTGAAGTGTTTGAAGTGGAAATCTTCAATTATGGTAGCCTTACCTAAACTAGGTATAATCTTTATACTTTCCGAAGGGAGTCTCTGCCGCTGCAAACACCAGCCCTGAACGGGATTCGGTCTCAACCAACGGTGGTACCGCTGGGGCATCGGCCAGCACCAGCTGAATCCGCAGGGGCGAACCACTAATTTCCATGGTGCAGACGGCAGCGTCCGATTGCAACTTTGGTGCAGATGTATCGCAGCGCCATTCGCTTCAACGGCCTGGAGGCCGCAAATGAATCGGATGTGCTGCGTATCTACCGCTAGAAACCGCAGCACATTGGAGACCAGCCGCCAAAATGGGCGAGGTTTAGAAGATGAGAAGCGAGGGCCGAGACGAATGTTAGTCCGAAGTTGAAGGTGGCTGCGAGGTTGAAATCCATCCGGAAATATCGCGAAGTTCTGGGAATTTCCCTTCCCATCGCTGGAGTACAACTCGCCGGAGTTGCATTGACCACCACGGACGTATTGATGCTGCAGTCCGTGGGCGTACTGGCGATAGCCGGCGGCGGCCTAGCGATGCAGCTTTACAACCAGATCCGCACGATGTGCGTGGGCATGGTGACGGCCGGGGCAAATCTTGTGGCTGAAGCAGCAGCAAAAATGGAAAAAGAGAAAACCTCTTGTCAAAATTGCGAGGCGGGAGCAGAACAGATCCGGCGGGCTGTGCGCTCCTCCTTCGCGGTGGCCACTGGCACTGCAATTCTCGGCGCGTTACTGGTCATCGCCCTAGGCGGATTGGTCCTTGTTCTGCCCATCGACAAGCACGTTGCCCAACTCACCTTCGCCATGACCCTTGCGCTCGCACCCGGGTTAGTCCCGATGATGTGGCTCAACGTCCTGCGCCAATTCGCCGTGGGCATGCGAAAACCCGGCTCCCTGTTAACCATCACGCTGATATCGATATTTATAAATATCGCATTGAACTGGTTATTTATGACATGGGCAGCCTCGGATCACTGGAAGGTAGCGGGCATCGGGCTTTCTACAACTGTCATCCAACTGCTTACCTTCCTGGCCTTCCGGATTGTGGTACTGCGCATTCCCGAGCTACAGCCCTATTTCCACATCCTTCCGTGTAAAGGAGATGGGGAGACTATCTGCCGCCTCGTCCGCCTCGGGGTACCAGTCAGTCTGACCTATGGCTCGGAGGCTGCAATAACAACCATCGCCGGTTTAGTGATGGGGACCTTTAGCCCACAGATGCTAGCGGCGCACAATATTGTGAACCAACTGGCGTACATCGTTTACCAAGTGTGCATCGGCTTTTCTCACGGCGGCTCGGTGCTGATCACAAGGGCTCGGGCCGAGAGTGCCGACTCAGTGCGCGAGATTACCCGACGCATATTGTTCGTCGTGGTCACGTATCTGGGAATAATGGGCGCGCTGTGGCTTCTGTTGGGCAGGTGGGTACTGCATCCTTTCTTAAAAGAGGCAGATCCCACCACCTTTCACATTGCCGTCCTGCTCCTATGTCTCGCGGTACTGCAACAGTTCGCCAAAGGAATCCAAAACGTGGCAGTGGGCCTACTGAGAGGCCTGAAAGACACCACCTCAGGGCTACGCTGCACCCTCGTCGGGTACTGGCTGGTTGGCGTCCCCGGGATTCTGATATTTGGAAAGCTCCTCGGATGGGAAGGATATGGCGTCTGGTTAGGACTCATCATGGGTTTCGCAACCACGGCGGTACTGCTGCTACGCACATATTCCCGCCGACTGAATGAACTGACTTAACGGGAATGTTGGGGGTAAAAGTTTCATCACCCATTGTAGATAAACAAAGGTATGGCTAACCTAATAGATCCACTTGGAAGAAAGGATTGCCTTGTCCCTCACGACAACTAGGGCTCGCGGTTTTAAAACCCCACGCGCCCCTCACCACCGAATGGCCCGCGTAGTCGCCTCAGCCGTCACCGCCACTGCCCTCCTTATGACCGCTGCCTGCAGCACTAACGATGAACAACAGACCGCAGATGACGGAGAAAAGCAACAGATCACCGACATTCTCGGGCGCGAAGTCGAGGTCCCGAAGAACGTCGATCGGGTCCTCATGGGCGGGCAACGGATGCTTTACACGACATCCATCCTCAACAAAGAAAACCCGCTCCAGGGCATCGTTGCCTGGCCAGATGACCTGGAGCAGAACGACCCTGGCACGTACAAGAAGTACGAACAGAAATTCTCAGAGATCGAAGATATTGAGCAAACTGGTGAAGTTTACGACGGCTCGATGTCCGTTGAGCAAGCTTTGAATTCCCGTCCAGATGTCTTCATTGTCTCCGCAAGCAGCTTCGAAGCCGCCCAGGATGCTGGCATCGTAGACGGTCTAGAAAAGGCCGGAATCCCCACGGTTACCGTCGATTACTTTACCGACCCGGTGAAGAACACCGCACCGAGCGTGCGCTTGCTCGGCAAGGTACTCGGCCACGAGAAGGAAGCGGAAGAGTATGCCGAGTTCTATGAGTCCAAGGTGAACATGGTTCAGGAGCGCCTAGAAAAAGCCAAGGCCACCCCCACACCGACCTTCCTCTGGCGAGCTCCCGGCTACTTCGACTGCTGCTCTACCTTCGCTAAGTCCAACCTAGCCCAAATTGTTAACGCAGCGGGTGGCGAAAACGTGGGCGACGATATGATCGACGCCAAGCAGGGGCAAGTCTCTCCCGAGGCGCTAGCTGAAAAAGACCCAGACGTCATCATCGCCACCGGCGCAGACTGGACCGGCGCCAAGCAGCAGCCAAAGAAGAATGGCTTTGTACCCCTGGGCTACGACGAGTCCACCGAACAGGCAGCCAAAGACTTCCAACGCGTTGTTGACGGGCAACCTGTCCTTAAGGAAATGCGGGCGGTCAAGAACAAGCGGGCCTACGCTGCGTGGCATCACTTCTACGACTCCCCATACAACTACCTAGCCATCGAGTGGTTTGCCAAAGCCATGCACCCCGACCTGTTTTCCGATGTCGACCCGCAGGCCGATTTGGAAGAACTACATGAAAAATTCCTCCCTGTGGAGGCTAGCGGCACCTTCTGGACTGGTTTGCCATGAGCCACGGAGCACGAGCGCAATCAATTGCCACCGGAAGCGAGGTGGACGACCAAAACTCTACCCCGCAACGGCAACGCCCCCGGTCAAACTGGTACCGAACAGCTAGCAGGCGAAAGGTAGCGATCATCGCAGGGCTTACGGCCCTGCTATGCGTCACCATTGCCATAGATTTCCTCATCGGCAGCAGTTTGAACGCAAATGAGGCGCTCTACGTGCTCTTTCACCCCAGCGATTCCCGCCCAATTGACTGGCAGATCATCTTTGATATACGTCTGCCTATGACCGTCACAGCGGTGCTCATCGGTGGCACCCTCGCTGCTGCCGGCGCAGAGATGCAAACCATCTTGGATAACCCCTTGGCAGAGCCCTATACGCTGGGCATTTCCGCCGCTGCGAGCTTTGGCGCAGCCTTTGCCACCGTCTCAGGATTCACCGCGGCGGGAATCGGGGCAGCGCTGGGAATGGCGGGCAGTGCTTGGGTCTTCGCCCTCGCGGCCTGTGCGGTGATCGTCCTATTCTCTCGGTCAAAGAGCTCTGGTACCGAGGGAATGATTCTGCTGGGCATAGCCATCGTGTTCCTCTTCGATGCTCTACTAGCGCTAATGCAGTACCTCGCCTCGCAGACCCAATTAGAGCAGGTGGTTTTCTGGACCTTGGGCAGCCTTACGCGCGCTACGTGGCCTCAGATCGGCCTTCTCGCGGTCATCTCACTAATCGGAATTGCTTACTTCTACCGCAATGCGTGGACGCTGACCGCGTTTCGAATGGGCGACGACCGCGCTAGGTCCATGGGTATCAATATCCCAAAGCTGCGCACGTACACGCTGGTGGGAGTCTCCCTTATGGCGGCAACTGCCGTTTCGATGGCCGGGACAATTGGTTTCATCGGACTCGTCGGCCCACATATCGCCAGGATGCTCGTTGGTGAGGACCAACGCTTCTTCCTCACCACGTCCATCATCTCAGGTGCGCTTTTGCTGACCTCAGCCTCAGTGGTATCCAAGCTGATCCAGCCTGGGGCGATTCTGCCTGTCGGCATCATCACCGCGATTGTGGGCGTTCCCGTGTTCGTCGTCCTCATTGTTTTGCGACGCCGCCCCCGAACTGTCTCCTCAACCTAATGATCGCCTCTCCCAGTACTTCCTGCCCCAGAAAGGACCCCCTCGTGGAACAACCGCCCACGGTTCCGCCAGAACCCACACTCCGGGTAGATAACCTGTGCTTTTCCCATGGAGACGAACAGATACTGAATGACGTATGTCTCCCAAAGATCGAAGCTGGAACCGTCACCGCCCTCGTCGGCCCTAATGGCGCTGGTAAGTCGACTTTGCTGCGCTGCATGGCTAACCTATGCCGATTCAGCGGCGACGTCACTGGGCCCGAGGCAGTATATTTGCCACAGGATCCCCCGCCGGAAAGCACCCTTACCGTATTCGAATCGGTACTTCTGGCACTCCAGCATTCCCGGACGGGATTCAGCGGACTACGGGTAGCCACATCCACACAGGACCGAGTCAGCTCGGTCCTCACGCGGCTGGGGCTAGAAGACCTAGAATCCCGAACAATGTCCCAGCTCTCCGGCGGCCAGCGTCAATTAGTAAGCTTCGCCCAGGCCATCGTATGCCGGCCGCAGGCATTACTACTGGACGAGCCAACCAGCGCTCTTGACCTAAGAAATCAGCTCATCCTCATGGAGCATATTCGCGCCTATGCAGCTGAAGCACCCGCGGCGGTCGTGGTTTCGATGCACGATCTTTCACAAGCAGCGCGCTTCGCTCACCGCATTGCGGTACTCCACGCGGGCACTGTATACGCACACGGAGCAGCTAAGGACGTGTTAACCGCAAAAATGTTGCGTGAAGTCTACCGCGTAGATGGAAAAGTCACCCTTACTGATGACGGTTCTGCAGCAATCACCACATCCAGAGCCATATAAGGGGCTTGAAGTGCCCCGAGTTTTGTTCCTAGGCATGTTCCTTGATTTCTATTATTCCCTGTTGCGGGTTCTTCTTCCACAATTCGGTTTCCACCTCGGCTGGGGTTCGATATCCCAGGCTTTGGTGGAGCCTTACCTCGTTCCACCATGACACCCACTCGAACGTCGCGATTTCTACCTCGACAACATCATTCCACCTGCGAGTATGGATGAGCTCATTCTTGTAAGAGCCGTTAACGTTTTCAGCTAGAGCATTGTCATTTCAGTCACCGACGGTCCCAGTGGAAGCGGCAATCCCGTGCTGGGCGAGACGCTGGTTGTAGACAACGCTGACGTACTATAAGCCGTGATCCGAATGGTGAATAAGGCCTGTTGTTTCCTTCGCGCTCACAATCGCTTGGTTGAGTGCTTGCAGCGGTAATACCTCGGTGCGCATCGAGTCCGATAATGCCCATCCGACGATCCGCCGGGAGTAAACGTCAGTGACAAACGCGGTGTACACAAAACCCTTCTTCGTACGCACGTAGGTAATGTCGGCCACCCACAGCTTGTTTAAGGCCTTGGGCTTTGAACTCACGCTCGACCAAATCCGGGCGCAGATCCGGCCTGTTGAGGTGTACGGGTTGTGATTGGTGATCCGCCTGTGCCTGTGCCAGAAACACCAGCTAGGCGCATCAGCCGGGCGGTTTGCTCACGACCGATGTCGATTCCGTCACGGTCAAGCGCATGCCACATTGTCCGCACGCCGTAGACACCGTAATTATCCCGATGAATGGCACCAATGCGTTCAATCAGCACAGCGTCACGAAGGCGACGAGCACTTAAGCCCACGGGCTTTGGACTGGCGATAACCACGCGAGGTGATAAACCCACCAGCCCGGTTAATCTTCAACTCCGGTGCAGATGAACTCGACAGAGAAATGATTCCGGTATTTATCGATGAACCGGATCATTTCTTAACGTTTGGGGCCTGGTCGTGAGGCGAAAAAGCTGACGCAGCCTTCAGCAACTCGTTGGTATCTCGAAGCTCTTGATTTTCGCGGCGTAGCCTGGCATTTTCGGTAGCCAAATCTTCAGGAACAGGTTCTGGGATGTTTCCCGCACGACGAGCAGGCTTAAGTCCATAGACGAGCCGTGTGCCATGAAACCCCCAACTTTGAAGCTACTGCCTAGCACGCGGGATGCATCGACATGCTTTCCGCCAAGATGCGGTCCTCCACGAGACGGACCACACGGTCCTTTGCATCCTGGTCAAATTTTCTTGGCATGTTCCAGATTTTCCCATCTACTCAAACGGAACAAAACCTGGGACACTTCATCTTTGGGTCTAAAAACGCCATCTGCAATGCGTGCTGTCAAGGGGTGAATGCGCCACTTCGACCGGGAGGTAGTTGTGACGCGTTGGACTCCGAAGGATGTTAAGGATGCTGCCGTTGAGCGAGTGGCTGCAGGCGAGGCAGTTAGCCTGGTCGCGCGTGATGTCGGTGTAGGCCCCGAATCGGTTTACGGTTGGTTGAGGGGAAGAGGTGTCGAACCTCCCGGCAGGCGTGCGAGTCGTTTGCGTGATCCGTTTGTCCGTGAGGCGGACCTGACCCCTGTTTGGTAGACACCTGATATCCAGCCCAGTTGGGTTGGGAAGAAAGGTAATCTACCACCATGCC
>NZ_JASPKB010000009.1:0-134293 GCF_030232515.1 Corynebacterium sp. MSK004
GAAGCACTCACATCAGCTACACTGACCCGAGCAGCATAGCTAACCCCCGACGTGTCTACTTTCCGGGGGTCAGGCCCGGCTGTTGGGTTGGTGCGTGCAGGTATGTCGATCAATCAAGCAGCACAGACTGTTGGAATATCGACTGGCTTGCTTCACAGCAGGTTAAAGAAAGCTGGTGTAATCGAAGTGCGGCCTAGACGCGCCCACTTGTCACCTGATGAACGTGCCCAGGCCGTGGAGCGAGTGCTTGCTGGTGAGAGCTGTCAGACAGTGGCTGATGCTATCGGTGTGCATCCTTCTACCGTGTATGGGTGGATAAGGAAGCAGCGGTATGCGAAGTTACGCCGGCAGCGACACCGTCGAACGCCTGATGAGGCGGTGGTGTCTTTGCCAGATACAGGCAAGAAGCTGGGTAAAGATTCTGTTATGCCAGCACCGATGAAAACTCAAGCCGTTGATGGATTTCCTAGCGCCGCTTTAGATAAACAGGGCGTGGTAGGGCGTGGTCGCAGGCTTACTGTTGAAGACCGTGTTGCTATTGAAGCGGGATGTCGTGTCGGTGATTCGGCACGAGCCATCGCGCAGAAAATAAATAGGCACCACAGTGTCGTCGCCCGTGAAATCACCCGTAATGGTTGGAAGATCGTCGATGAGGACAGCACAGAGCAGCTGCGATATAACGCCCACAACGCTGCTGTTTCTACTGCTGGTCGGATGGTGCGGCCAAAACTACGCAAGCTCGATGAAAGCCCAACGCTTCGGGGTGTAATGGTCGATTGCCTTGCCCGCAGGTGGTCACCTGGGCGCATTAGTGCATGGCTTGAGCATGCTTTCAGCGATGATGAAAGCATGCGTATTTCCCACGAAACGATCTACAGTGCCTTATACATTCAAGGCAAAGGCAGCCTGCGAGCCGAGCTTGAAGCAGTCATGAAGACTAAAGACGTACTTATCCGCGGCGGCGCAACACGCAAGCGTCGTGCCCGAAACGCTGGCGTGTTAACCGGTCGCCCTTGGATCAAAGGTGCTGAGATCACCCACCGCAGCCCGGAAGCTGATGACAGGGCTATCCCCGGGCACTGGGAGGGCGACCTTGTTATTGGTAAAGGTGGCAAAAGCGCGCTGATTACCCTAGTAGAGCGCACCAGCCGTTACACCCTGCTTGGACACCTTCCCGATGAGCACAGTTCACACACCGTGGTCGCAACCCTGCAGGACATGGTCAAAGACCTCAACACCGAGCAGCTAAAGACCATCACATGGGACCAAGGCGCAGAAATGGCTGTCACAGCACAAGTCCAGATTAAAGACGGCTGCCAGGTGTTTTTCTGTGAACCGCACTCACCGTGGCAGAGACCAACCAACGAGAACACCAACGGCGAGATCAGGCGCAGGTTCTACAAAAAGGGCACCGACTTTGCCACCGTCACACCCGAACATGTCGCGTGGGTGCAAAATGAGCTCAACGAAACACCCCGACAAATCCTCGGCGCAACCCCACGTGAAATACTCAACGAACTATTCAAGCGTGGCGCATCCACCGCTTGATTCCGCCATGAGTAAATGGCGTTTTCAGCCGTGAAAACGCCTTATGACTGATGCCTTTTGACAGTTGCCTCCAGCATGTCGATGGAGACGCACAGACGATGCCCGCCGTTAGCGCGGAGCGTCCACTCCAAGGCGCGTGGCATCCTCGGCGGCTTGAGCCGTGCCCGGTGCCTCACCGGCGCGGGACATGCGCTGCGAAATCACGCGCGTTACGCCATCGCCGCGCATCGTCACGCCGTAAAGAACGTTGGCCACGTCCATCGTCGGTTTCTGGTGGGTAATGACGATGAGCTGAGAATCCTTACGCAGTTCCTCGAAAAGTGCAATGAGGCGGCGCAGGTTGACGTCGTCAAGCGCGGCTTCCACCTCATCCATGACGTAGAACGGTGAGGGGCGCGCGCGGAAAATCGCCACGAGCATGGCCAGTGCAGTCAGGGACTTCTCACCGCCCGAGAGCAGCGACAATCGTTTGACTTTCTTACCCGGTGGGCGGGCCTCCACCTCGATGCCGGTAGCCAGCATGTCGTCCGGCTCCGTGAGGATGAGGCGACCCTCGCCTCCTGGGAACAGCGTCTGGAAAACCTTGGGAAACTCCGCTTCCACGTCATGCCAGGCGTCCGTGAACAGCTGCAAGATTTGCGCATCCACGTCTTCGATAACGCCAGTCAGATCCTTGCGGGCCTGAATCACGTCATCTAATTGCGTGGACAGGAAGCTATAGCGCTCCTCGAGCGCCTTATACTCCTCCAAGGCCAGCGGGTTGACCTTGCCCAAGGAGTTGAGGTCCTTCTCGGCCTGCTTCAACCGCTTGGTCTCGGCGGAGCGATCGAAGTCCTCGCCCGGGGTGTAGTCCTTGAGCAAGTCCGGGATAGCAATGCCGAGTTGTTCCACGATTTTGCCCTCGGCCTCATCCACGCGCACCTGTGCCTGGCTGCGGGCAATCTCCGAGTTGTGCGCGGAATCGGTCAGGCGATCGAGCTGCTGGCGGGTAGCGGAGACCGCCTGCTTCGCCGACTGCGCACGCCCCTGCAGCACGCCGCGCTGGGTCACTAGCTCATCGCGTTTTTCAGCTGCGCGCTCGAGTGCCTGGGTAGTGCGGGCGGCGAGGTCCTGGGCATGCTTGTTGACGGCCCCCGCCAACCGCGCCTGTGCCTGCCGGCGGGCCATCGCTTGATCGTGGCGGGCCTTGGCCTGGCGCTCGTGTTGGGCTTGGCGCCGCAGGGCCTCTCCCTTGCCGGCTGCCTGGCCTACCTTTTCCTCCGCGCTGCGGGCCGCCAGTTGAGCCTCTACCTCCATGGCCTTGACCTGTTCAAGGGCGGCCGAGGCTGCATCGCGTTCCACCGAGGAAGGTTCATCCGCTTGCTCATCAGCGTCCACGCGCGACAAGCGGTCACGAGCCTCCGCGAGTTCTTCGCGCAGGCGGGCCAACTGCACCTCGATGTCCGTGGCGCGAGCGGCAGCCTTTTCGTGCTCCGCCTTGTTCGCCTCATACTGCTTGAGCAAGCGCTGGTGGTCGCGCTTCCACGCCTCAAGCTCGTGATCATGCTCGCGCAACGCGGCCTTAGCGCTCGCCGCACCTACCCGGGCATCATCGGCGGCTAGCTTCGCTCCTTCCAGCGTGCCTGATAGCTCCTCCAGCTCGTGGGTGGCGGTTTCCAGCTGTTGCTCGGCTTCTGCAATCTGGCCGCTCACCTCGACCGTGGAGACGGCACCAGTTCCGGCCTCGACCCAGCCTTCACCAACCAGCAAGCCCTCGGCGGTGACGGCCCGCAGGCGCGGATCCTCAGCAATGAGCTCGCGGGCCGCGGCATAGTCATCCACCAAAACGACGTCGGAGAGCAGCCGCGTCACCGCCGCCGATACTTCCGGGACCAAGACCATCTGGTCGAGCAACCAGCTAGCACCGGAAGGCAGGTCCGCGTCAAGGCGCCAGGCTGAACCAGTAGGTTCCGTGGAGACGTCGATCAGCGGAGTGCGGCTCGCCTCAGCGAGTTCACCCACGATGTCCATGCTCACCGCACCGGCCTGCGCCTCCGCGAAGGAGCCGAGTGCCGCCGCGACGGCCGTTTCATAACGCGTAGAGATGAACTCCGCGAGAGGTTTAAACCCCTCCCCCAGCTCGAGCGCTTCCGGAGCAGTCTGGCCCAGCGTATCGATCCGGGCTCGCAGGCTGTACACGGTACGCTCGCGCTCCCGCTGGGCATCGCGCAGCTGCTCCAAGCGTTTATCGGCCGCGGCGGACTCGCTGGCCGCGCGTACGTGCGCTTCTTCCAGCGGCTCACGCTCGGCAGCCAGGTGCTCTAGTTTGTCCGCTACCTCATCGGCCTCCACCTGCGCTCCCCTGGTGCGCGCCTTCGTGTTCGCCAGGGTTTCTTCCTGGCGCGCCAACTCGGATTCCGCGGAGCTTACCTGGCCCGCCAGGTTTTCCTCGGCCGCGATGAGGCGGACCACGCCTTCGCGACGATCCGCAATGGCGCGCAGCTGCGCCATATGTTCCTTGTCCGCGGCCTCGAAGGCTTCCCGGCGCTCAGCCACTTCCTCCCGGATCGATTCCAAGCGCTCCGCTGCTTCTTCGGCCGCGGCCAGCAGCTCGTGGTGCTCCTCGTCGGCACGCCGGGCGCGTGCCTCCAGCTCCTCCGGATCCTGGCCGGCATAGGTCACCTGGGATCCGACGTTGCTGGCACGCTCGGCCGCAATACGCTGCGTGGCAGAGATGCGTTCGCTCAGCGTCGATAGCTCGAACCACAATTTCTGCGCGGCCTCCGCGCGCGGCGTGACATCCCCCAACTCGGCCTCTACCTTGAGCTGGATTTCGGTCGCCTCTTCCAGCTGAGCCGTTACTTCCTCGACCTGTTCGGCGAGCACCACCGCGCGCTTCTCCGCATCCTCAAAGGTGGCACGCAGCCTGACCACGCGGTCACCTGCCAAACGCAGGCGGGCATCGCGCAGATCCGCTTGCACAGTGGCTGCACGTTGGGCGGCCTCCGCTTGGCGTGCCAGCGGCTTGAGCTGCTTACCCAACTCATCGGTCAGGTCTTGCAGGCGGTCCAGGTTGGCTTGCATGCCCGTGAGCTTGCGCTGCGCCTTTTCCTTACGGCGGCGGTGCTTAAGCACGCCCGCGGCTTCCTCAATATAGGCGCGACGATCTTCTGGTCGGGACTCCAGGATCTCCGCCAGTTTTCCCTGGCCCACGATGATGTGCATCTCACGGCCAATGCCGGAATCAGAAAGCAGCTCTTGGATATCCATGAGGCGTGCCTTCGCCCCATTAATCTCATATTCGCTCGCGCCATCCCGGTACATGCGGCGGGTGACGGAGACCTCTGAATACTCGATGGGCAAGGCACCATCGGAATTGTCAATCGTCAGCGTGACCTCAGCGCGGCCGAGGGCCTTGCGGTCCCCGGCGCCGGCAAAAATGACGTCCTGCATCTTGCCGCCGCGCAGCGTCTTGGCGCTGCCTTCACCCATGACCCACGCCAGTGCGTCGACGACGTTAGATTTACCCGAGCCATTCGGGCCGACCACGGCGCAGATACCGGGCTCGAATTTCAGGTTCGTCGCGGACGCGAAGGACTTGAATCCTTTGAGCGTGAGCGATTTGAGGTGCATTCGAATAAGTTTAGCGCTCGATGAACCCCGACTCACCGCGCGGGGCGGTCCACTGCTCCACCACGGCGTTCACCACGCCTGGACGGTGGGTGGTCGACGGTTCTTCACGCAGCAAGGCCAGCAGCTTCTCGCAGTCAGCACGCGGGCCTTCAGCAACCACCTGGACGCGGCCATCCTGCAGGTTCGTCGCGTGTCCTGCCAGTCCTAGTTCGAGAGCACGGGAGCGCGTCCACCAGCGAAAGCCCACGCCTTGGACGTGGCCAAGTACGAAAGCTGTGAGGCGTTCATGTCCCGCAGAGGCTGATGCTGTGCCTGCCATCTAGTACTCCCTCAGGTTTGTGCGGTCGCTCAAGTCGAATTCGTGATCGAGACGGCGGCGGTCCTCCGCGCTGCGGCGCGTCACAGGATCGGTACCATCCCAGCACTCGACATTCTGCAGTTCCGGCAGCATATCACGGTGGAAGACGGGATCCAGGCCCTTACGGCGCTGCTCGTTGTAGTTCTTCAGCAGCTTGATGGCCACGCCGCACAGCGGCACGATGGCGCACACGTTGAGCAGCACCATGATGGCGGCACCCGTATCCGCCAGGTCGAACACGGTGCCCAGCGGGGCCACCGCACCGTAGAAGACGAAAGCCAACACGATGAGGCGGAAGGTCCACAGCACCCACTTCTTCCCGGAGAGGTACTCCACGTTGGACTCGGCAAGGTAGTAGTTGCCCAGAATCGAGGAGAATGCCAAGAAGAACAGGATGAACGTGACGAAGTGGATGCCCCACTCGCCGACCACATTGGACAGCGCGTTCTGGGTCAGGGTCACTCCCTCAATTGCGTCGGAGCCAAAGGTCTCGAACTCGGTGCCCAGCAGAATGATGAAGGCAGTAATCGTACACACCACCAGGGTGTCGAAGTACACGCCGAGGGTCTGCACAAGGCCCTGCTTCACGGGGTGGGAGACCGTCGCCGTTGCTGCCGCGTTCGGCGCCGAACCTTCGCCGGCCTCGTTGGAGAACAGGCCGCGCTGGATGCCCTTCAGCATGGCCATGCCCAGTGTCGCGCCAGCAGCCTCACGGAAGCCGAAGGCAGAGCCGACGATGGAGACAAACATGTCCGGCACCTTGTCAAAGTTAAGGACCACCACGATGAAGCCCATGATGAGGTAGGCACCGGCCATAAACGGCACGATGAACTGAGTCATCGAGGCGATGCGCTGAACACCACCGATAATGATGAGGCCAGCTACGGCAACGACGGCAATACCCACGCCCGCCTTGAAGGCACCGGAATCCTGTCCGAAGGAGGCCGCCAAGGAATCAGAGATAGCGTTGGTCTGGAAAGCGTTGTAGAACCAACCAAAAGTAATGGCGATGGCGACGGAGAAAATGGTTGCCAAGGGCTTCCAGCCCAGACCACGGGACATGTAGTAGGCCGGGCCGCCGCGGTAGGTATCCCCCTCGCGGACCTTCCACAACTGGGCCAGCGTGGACTCCACGAACGCAGTTGCGCCACCCAGGATGGCGATGAGCCACATCCAGAACACAGCGCCGGGCCCGCCCACAGAAATTGCTACGGCCACACCCGCGACGTTGCCGGTGCCCACACGCGACGCCGCCGAGATGGTGAACGCCTTGAAGGCAGAAATACCGCCGTAATCGGCGTCCTCATCGACGCCGACCCCCTTGGGCTTTTCGACGACCGCTTTGAACATATCCGGCACCATGCGGACCTGCACCAAAGCGGTGCGGATACCGAAGTAAAGGCCAGCAGCGATAAGCAGCCATGGCAGGACATAGGACCACAGGCTGTCGTTAATGACACCGATCACGGTGCTGAAGATTTCTTGCATACGTTACACACTAGTGACAACCCCCGCCATCGGCCTAGTTGGAGCCTAACTACTTCCCCACCCCACGGCGCTGACAGGACGGGCAATAGTGGGTACCGCGCCCGCCCAACACGGTTTTCACGATGTCCTCGCCGCAGCGATCACAGGGCTGCCCGCCACGCCCATAGGCATGCAAGGAACGGTCAAAATACCCGGATTCGCCGTTGACGTTGACGTACAGCGCGTCAAAGCTGGTCCCGCCAACCTCAAGGGCGGAGCGCATAACGTCGGTGGCCGCGGAAATCACCGCGACGGCATCGCGCTGCCGCAGGGCGCTGGCCTTCTTCAACGGAGAAATCTGAGCCGCCCACAGCGCCTCATCCGCATAGATATTGCCCACTCCGCTGAGCACAGTTTGATCCAGCAGGGCAACTTTCACCGCCGTACGTTTTGCGCGCAGGCGCCTCCCCGCCGCGGTGAGGTCAAAGTCTGCTTCGAGGGGATCGGGCGCGATATGCGCCATGGTGAGCCACGGGCCGAGATGCCAATAGCCAAAAGTGCGCTGGTCGACGAAGCTGATGCGGGTGGCGTCGTCAAGCACGGCGGCGATGCGCACGTGGGGTGAATCCACCTCACCGATCCGCACCTGCCCCGACATTCCGAGGTGGATAAAGAGCACATCGCGGGCAGGATCAGTGCGGTCCTCATCGGCAAACTCCAGCCACATGAACTTGCCGCGGCGCGCCACCGCGGCGATCCTCCTGCCCACGAGCAGCGCGGACAGCGGTGCCTCCTGCTTGCGATTGGCGCGCGGGTGAAGGACATCGACCGCCGCGAAGGATCGCCCCACGACGTAGGGCTCGAGCCCGCGGCGGACGGACTCAACTTCAGGCAGCTCTGGCATCGAGTCCTCGTGGGTTAGTTCTCTTTGCCGGCGGTGCCCTGCACCAGCAACGGGGTCTCACGCAGCGCCTGGCAGGCTTCTTCCGCAGCCTGCTGCTCCGCAAGCTTCTTGTTGTGTCCCGTTCCCCTACCCACGGTCAAACCGGCCACCGTGGCAACGGCATTAAAGGTCTGATCGTGCTCGGGGCCGGTCGAGGTGGCCGAATACACGGGCATCGCTGCCTTCAGCTCGGCGCACAGCTCCTGCAAGGTCGTCTTCCAGTCCATGTGGCGGCCGGATACCACGGCGTTCTCAACCTTGGCGGCAAACAGCCGCAGCACCACCCCGCGGGCGACTTCGAAACCATGCTGGCGGTAGATGGCCCCCAGGATGGCCTCGGTGGTATCGGCCAAGATGGAGTCCTTGTCACGGCCGCCGGTAGATTGTTCACCCTTGCCCAACAGGACGTGTTGGCCCACCCCGATTTCACGGGCTACGTCAGACAAGCCGTAGCGCGAAACAATGGAAGCGCGCATCTTAGAGATGTCGGATTCGGGGCGCGATGGGAACTTTTCGTAGAGCTTGGCCGCGATGGACAAGCCCAAGACCGCGTCCCCGAGGAACTCCAGACGCTCATTGTTGGGCAGGTGACCGTTCTCGTTGGCAAAGGAACGGTGCGTCAGCGCCAAACACAGCAGCTCATCGTTGAGCTCCACGCCGAGCGCCTTGAGCAGCGGACCGTGGTCCACCTCCGCGAATGCTGCGGCAAGTGCCTGCTCGCCGGTGAGTTTCTTCTTCTTGCTCATAGGAATTTCTCCAGTCCGGACCAGCGCGGATCGACGCGCTCTTCTTCCCCGGAGACCCCCGTGGTCACGCCTTCGGGAACATCTACTTCACAGCCATCCTCACACGTCGGCGCGAAAGGAAGCACCAAACCTGCCTCATCGATCACGGTCTGCAGGAGGTCAAGGACACCGTCCTCAATCTCGGGGATCTCATCGCCGGAACCGCGATCCTCTTCCTCTGTTTCATCCCCGCTGATGAAGGACTCATCCGCGGAGAAAACCTGGGATACGTGGAGATCTAGTGCTGGATGTAGCTCAGCTAAGCAGCGTGCGCATTCGCCGCTGAGGGTGCCGGTGATATCAGCGTCCACCAACACGCCGGAGCCCAACGGCGTCAAGGTGGCGTCCACCTTAACCTCAGCACCTTCCGGGATGCCGATCATTTCCACGCCGATGCGCTCGGGGGCGGGTCCGGTTTGCACGCGGTGCTCAGGCAGCGCTTCAGCCCCTTGGCTGCGGAGCAATTCCGTCACGTCGAACTTCAATGGTGATTTCATAACGCCCACCAGCTTACCCTGTGCTGACCCACGCGCCCTAGACTGGCAAGCGCCTGAATGTTGGGTCATAGCCGCTTAAGCGCTTGCCCACAAGGCTCGATTCTTGTGCTTGTGGCTTTTAGCCTAAAACTCCATGAGCTACACCGCGACCGACACGGCGTCTCTGGGCGCCACGGCACGTGAACTCGCGCTCAGCTTTCCCTTGCAGTGCCTTGTCCCCGCCGTAGTCCTGGCCGTCGTGGGAGTGACCTGCCGCCGCCTCATCACGCGAGTCCGCCCCAGCATTTTCGGCGATGCCGGCCTCTCCCTGCACCGCGCGGCCCTCGCCAGTGCCCTTGCGGGATTGGCCGTGGGCGCGGTGTCCTTTCTTCCCCTGCATTTTGGGCCTATCGTCATACTCTCATCGGCGCTGTTCTCGCTGTGTGCCGCGCTCATCGCGTGGAGCGCACGCGAGTCTTTTTCTGCCGCCGGCATGGGGATTGGTGTGATGATGCTGACCGTCGGTGCGGTCGATGTGGTGCTGTTGCTTGTCGACGCCGCCTGGGGCCCCATTCCCGAGCCCCACACCACGGGCACGGACTTCGGCATTATGTGGGTGCTTTATGCACTGCCGGGCCTCGTCGCCGCGGGATTGGCCGCAGCCCTAAGCACCATGTCGGCCAAGGAAGCCGCCCGAATTCGCCGCGCGGAACAGGCGCGCGCTGCGGCACAGGGCTCTACCTCGCTTCACTCGACCTCGCTTCGGCAGAGCCGAAGCGTCACCACTAGGTAGTTGCCCGTGCCTTAATTCAACAATTCAGCTTAGTAATCACGGGGCGCACGCGGTGCACGGCGCACAGGCTCCCGGGTCTCGCGCACAGCGCTTCGTCCCTCACCATGTGATTCACCGCGGGAACGCACGCCGGCGCCCCGCCGCAGCGCGGAGCGATCGTTGTTGACGGTACGCAAGAGGTCGGACAAGGTGGTCTCGAACTCCCCGAGCTTGGCATCAACAAATTCATCGCACTCGGTGCGCAGGCGGTTGGACTCAGAGTGTGCGGTCTCCACAATGCGGTGCGCCTCATCGTCGGCGCGGCGCACAACCTCGGATTCGGAGACCAAGCGGTCCTGCTCGGCTTGGCCTGCCGCGACAGCGCGCTGGTATTCCTCATCCGCCTGGGCGCGGGTGCGCTCGGCGTCGGAACGCGCGTTGTCCACGAGGTTGGCGGCCTCATCTTCCGCCTGGGCCACCAAGGTGGTGGCGCGGTGTTGAGCGTCGGCAAGCATGGCATCTGAGTCCTCACGCGCACGGGCAACGGTGTCATCGGCCTCGGCGGTGGCCTCAGAAATAATCTGCTCCGCGCGCTCCTCAGCACCCTGGAGGATCTCGTCCTGCTTGTCTAGGACGTCCTGGGCGTCATCCATTTCAACGGGGAGGGCGTTACGGAGATCGTCGAGAAGCGCCAGCATTTCGTGGCGCGGAACCATGCAGTTGGAGGTCATGGGAACGGCATAGGCCTGTTCCAGATTGCGAACAAGTTCATCGAGGGACTCAAATACGCGGTACATGGCACCAGCCTATCCAAGCGCACACACACTGCGACGTATCCCACGCGGGAAGAAATGGCAAAACCTCCCCGGTAAGCGAGGAGGTTAAGCGCAGATACAGAGATAAGGAAACGGCTAGATTACGCCTTGGGCCAGCATGGCGTCGGCCACCTTCTTGAAGCCGGCAATGTTGGCGCCCGCCACGTAGTCACCTTCCAGGCCGTATTCCTTGGAGGTCTTGTCGATGTTGCGGAAGATATTGGACATGATCTCATGCAGGCGCTGGTCGGTGTACTCGAAGGACCAGGAGTCGCGGGATGCGTTCTGCTGCATCTCCAGCGCGGAGGTTGCCACACCGCCCGCATTCGCGGCCTTGCCCGGTGCAAAGGCGATTCCGCTCTCCCCGAAGTAGTGCGCGGCTTCCGGGGTACACGGCATGTTTGCACCCTCAGCAACGTAGCGGATGTGGTTCTTTACCAGGAGCTTGGCGTCATCGCCGTCGAGCTCGTTTTGGGTCGCACACGGCAGGGCAACGTCGGCGCTGACCCCCCATACGTTGCCGCCCTCGTGGTACTCCACGCCCGCGCCAGCCTCGCCGGCGTAGGTGGAAATGCGCTCGCGGCGTACTTCCTTGATGTCTTTGAGCAGCTCCAAGTCCACGCCGTTCGGGGTCGTGATGTAGCCGGAGGAATCGGACATCGCCACGACGGTTCCGCCGAGCTGCTGAACCTTCTCGGCGGCGTAGATAGCAACGTTGCCGGAGCCGGAAACAATGACCTTGGCGCCGTCGAAGGACTCGCCGTGGGTCTTCATCATCTCCGAGGTCAGATACACCAGGCCGTAACCGGTGGCCTCAGTGCGCACGAGGGAGCCACCCCAGGTCAGCCCCTTGCCCGTGAGGACCCCGGACTCGTGCTTGTTTTCTAAGCGGCGGTACTGGCCAAACAGGAATCCGATTTCGCGGCCGCCCACGCCGATATCACCGGCCGGCACATCGCGGTACTCGCCGATGTGGTTGTGTAGCTCCGTCATGAAGGACTGGCAAAAGCGCATGACCTCGGCTTCGGACTTGCCCTTCGGGTCGAAGTCAGAACCGCCCTTGCCGCCGCCGATGGGCAGGCCGGTCAGCGAGTTCTTAAAAATCTGCTCGAAGCCAAGGAACTTGATGATGCCCAGGTTCACGCTCGGGTGGAAGCGCAGGCCGCCCTTGTACGGGCCAAGGGCCGAGTTGAATTGCACGCGGAAACCGCGGTTGACCTGAATCTGGCCGTTGTCATCCACCCACGGGACGCGGAAGATGAGCTGGCGCTCAGGCTCGCACAGCCGCTCGACCAAGCCATAATCAGCGTAGTGAGGGTCCTTGTTGAGGACGATCTTGAGGGAATCCAGGACCTCAGCGAGCGCCTGGTGGAATTCCGGTTCACCAGCATTGCGCTTGAGAAGCTTGCTGTAATAGTCGGAGATTTGCTGGTCGATGGACATGGCAATCCTTTCATTCGGCACCGTGTTTAGCAGCTGGTGCGTCATTCATTGAACAACCGACAGTTTTCTATCAATCGACCTAAATTGCAAGACGAGCGTACGGGGAAATTTTTTAAAGGCAGGTCAGAGGGCGAAAATTTTTTCCCGCTTCCGCTTCCATATACTCATGAACATGCGCATACTTGTTGCCCCCGACTCATTTAAAGGCACCGCCACTGCCGCCGAAGCCGCCGCCGCCATTGCTTTGGGCGCGCGCCGCGCCCTCGGCTCTTCCCCGCACGCCGCTACAGCACAGGTAACCACTCTCCCTATGGCCGATGGTGGCGAGGGTACCGCGGAGGTACTCGCCAGCGCCGCCGTTCACCGCAACGACACGGCGGGCCAGACCATTACGCTGCCCACCACCGATGCCATCGGGCGGCTGACTGAGGCCAGCTACCAGCTCGTTGGTGACACGGCCTTCATCGACGTCGCGGCGGCCACCGGCCTGCCCGCTGTCTCCGACGCCCTCGATCCGCTCCACGCGGATTCCTATGGCACGGGAGTGCTGCTTGCCGACGCCGAATCGCGCGGCGCCAAGCACATCGTCTTGGGGCTTGGCGGCAGCGCCAGCATCGACGGCGGCCTCGGCATCCTCGCCGCGCTCGGCGCCGCCGCCCACGATTCCCGCGGCTACGCCCTGCCCAAAGGCGGCGCCCCGCTGGTCAACCTCGATCACATCGACACCGCACAGCTCAACATGAAGGCGGCGATGATGGACTACACCTTGGTTACGGACACCCGCGCCGTGCCCATCCAGGCCGCGACGATGTACGGCCCTCAAAAGGGCGCCGAGGGCGAACAGGTGGCGCTGCTCGCCGGCGCGATGCTGAAGCTATGCGAGGTCACGGATACCGACCCGCAAGCGGAGTTCTTGGGTGCCGCCGGCGGCATCCCCATCGCCTTAAGCTGGCTCTCACGCACACTGTGGGGCACGGCAGAGCACTGCCGCATCGTTCCCGGCGGGCGCTATGTGGCCGATGCGCTCGACCTGCCCGCGCGCATCGCCGAGGCCGATCTCGTCCTCACCGGTGAGGGGCGCTTCGACGAGCAATCGCTCACAGGAAAAGTCGTGGGCACGCTGGCGGAGATGACCGGGCCGCCGACGCTGGGCATCATCGCTGGCTCCGCTACGGCACCGGCGCCGCAAGGCGCACTCCTAGAGGAGCTCGGCGGGGATGAACGCGGGGACGTCGCCCAGCGCTTGAGCGCCGCAGCCGAACGCCTCGTCCGCAGCTTTCTACAGAGCTAGCTCTCTTCGGGGCTAAACCTTCTCTGCAGGACTAAGGGGTTACCTGCACCGCCCACGGGAAGATGGCCGGGCGCTCGTGGGCGAGCTCATCCTCCAGCAACACGTGATCCTTCGGCAAGACCGAATGCGGAGTTAACAGGCGCGCGAGGACCATGGTCAGCTGGTTAACGGACCCCTTCACGCCATCGACGTCGATGGCGTAGCGGTAAACATTTGCGTCTTCGAGGTCACGTTCTTCATGCTCCTCCCGGTAGGTTTGGCGCAGCTGCTCTTCCAGCCCCTCCGGGAGTGCGGGCTCGTGCACGCGAGTAACCTCAGCAGAGGCCAGCGAGTTATTGTCCACCAGCTTGTGGGTGGCAGTACTAAAGATTTCGGCCACACGCTCGGCTTGGGCATCCGGCACCAGAACATCAAAGTGAATCAATGGCATGTAGGTAACCCTACCCAAACTTGGAGGACAGTAACTATGGCAGATCCCACACTTTCCCGTCTGACCGAGCTCTTAGTGGACGATTCCGTCGATCTCAGCTGGCAACGGGCCTTCTACGAGGATCTGCATGCCCACCCTGAGCTCTCCCATGAGGAGGAACGCACCGCCGGGCGGATTCTGGAACAACTAGAAAACTACGATTGTGAACTCGTCACCGGCATCGGCGGACACGGTATCGTCGCTATCTTCCGCAATGGGGATGGCCCCACGGCACTGATGCGGGCCGATTTCGATGCCCTCCCTGTAGCCGAGGAAACCGGCGTCCCCTTCACCTCGACCAACGGCGCGATGCATGCCTGCGGGCACGATGTGCACGCCACCGCGTTGCTCGGCGCGTGCGCGATTCTCGACGCCCACCGCAACGCCTGGCGCGGCACCTTCCTAGCACTGTTCCAACCCGCCGAAGAATCATCCATGGGTGCCAAATACATGATCGCCGACGGGCTCACCGAGCGCGTTCCCGCACCGGAAGTGTGCTTCGGCCAGCACGTCATGCCGGGCCCCGCCGGGCAAGTCCAATCCACCGCCGGCCCCATCCTGGCCGGCTGCGACTCCCTTCGCATTCGCATCACGGGGCGCTCGGCGCACGCCTCCATGCCGCACGAGGCCATCGACCCCTCCTATGTGGCCGCCATGGTGATCACGCGTCTGCAGGCCATCGTCGGCCGCGAAGTTCCTCCCCATGACTTCTTCGTCATCTCGGTGGGCGAGCTACATTCGGGTGATAAGAACAACATCATTCCAGGTGGCGCCGAGCTAGTGCTCAACACCCGTTATTACAAACCGGAATTGGCCGAGCGCGTCTACGCCTCCCTCGAGCGCATGGTGCGCGCCGAGTGCGAAGCGTCCGGGTGCCCGGCAGCACCGACCTTCGAATACTTCGCTCACGGCGAGGTCACCGATAACGACGCTGCCACCCACCAGGCTGTTCGCGCCTCCTTCGATGAGGTCTTCGGCGAGCTCTCCGTCACCGCCGCGCCCTCCACCGTCTCCGAGGACTTTTGCTATCTCCCGCAGGCCTGGGGCGTGCCTTATTACTTCTGGTTCATCGGCTCCACACCGGAAAACCTCCTCGACAACCCGCCCGTTAACCACCAGGCCACCTTCCTACCGGACTATGAGCCCACGATGCGCTCGGCCACTCGCGCCGGGGCCACCGCCGTTCTGTCTTTCCTTGGATGCTAAGCCTCTGTGCCCAACGCCACTCGGCATCACGGTCTGCGTGAAACGTTGGTCAGTGTCCTGGTCTGCAGGTGCATACAGAACTGGTTAAGCTTGGGAGTTGGTATTTTTCCGCATTTATATGCCTAAAGTGAAGGGATTCTCATGAGCCAACCCCAGCACTCCGATTTCCAATCCGCAGTTCCTGGACACGTGCGCGCCGCAGCCGGCGTCTCCCCATCTCGTGCGACCGACCGCAAGTTTTGGTCCGGTCTGTCCTCCTCGGTGATGGAGCAGATTGCAGACAATTGGGAGGCCACCCGCAGCGCCTACGCCGCCACTCGTCAGCAGCACTACTTCTCCGCTGAGTTCCTGCAGGGCCGTGCCCTACTCAACAACCTCACCAACGTCGGTCTCGTCGATGAGGCCCGCGCCGCTACCAAGGCTGCGGGCCACGAGTTGGCTGATGTCCTCGAAGCCGAGCACGATGCCGCACTCGGCAACGGCGGCTTGGGCCGCCTCGCCGCCTGCTTCCTCGACTCCGCCGTCACCCAGGACTACCCGGTGACCGGCTATGGCCTCTTGTACCGTTACGGCTTGTTCCGCCAGTCCTTCGACAACGGTTTCCAGCGCGAGGAGCCGGATGCATGGATGGAAAACGGCTACGACTTCATCATTCGCCGCGCTTCCGAACAGCGCTTGGTCCACTTCGACGACATGGACGTGCGCGCCATCCCCTATGACATGCCGATTACCGGCTATGGCACCGATAACGTGGGCACCCTGCGCCTGTGGAAGTCCGAACCCATCGATGAATTCGATTACGATGCCTTCAACTCGCAGCGCTTCACCGAGGCCATCGTCGAGCGCGAGCGCGTCATGGATATCTGCCGCGTGCTCTACCCCAACGACACCACCTACGAGGGCAAGGTCCTGCGCGTTCGCCAGCAGTACTTCTTCGTATCGGCTTCGCTGCAGCAGATGATCGATAACTACATCGAGCACCACGGCGAGGACCTCACCGGCTTCGCTGAGTACAACTGCATCCAGCTCAATGACACCCACCCGGTGCTGGCCATCCCGGAATTGCTCCGCCTGCTTCTCGACGAACACGGGATGGGCTGGGATGACGCATGGAAGGTCGTCACCGAGACCTTCGCCTACACCAACCACACTGTGCTGGCTGAGGCCCTGGAGAGCTGGGAAGTGTCCATCTTCCAGAAGCTGTTCTGGCGCATCTGGGAGCTGGTGGAAGAGATCGACCGCCGCTTCCGCGAGGACATGGCCCAACGCGGCTTGGATCAGGGCCGCATCGACTACATGGCCCCGGTATCCGACGGCCACGTGCACATGGCGTGGATCGCCTGCTATGCCGCGTACTCCATCAACGGCGTCGCCGCCCTACACACCGAAATCATCAAGGCGGACACGCTCTCCGAGTGGCACGAGCTGTGGCCGGAGAAGTTCAACAACAAGACCAACGGTGTGACCCCGCGCCGCTGGCTGCGCATGTGCAACCCGCGCCTGTCCGACCTGCTCACAGAACAAGCTGGCTCCGATGCCTGGGTCACCGATCTGACCGAGCTGGCGAAGCTGGCTCCTTTGGCTGAGGATGAGAAGGTACTGCGCCAACTCATCAATATCAAGCGCGCCAACAAGCAGGATTTCGCCGCCTGGATTGACGCGCACCAGGGCGCATCCGTAGACCCGGATTCCATCTTCGACGTCCAGATTAAGCGCCTGCACGAGTACAAGCGCCAGCTGATGAACGCACTCTACATCCTGGACCTGTACTTCCGCATCAAGGTCGACGGCGAGACCGTCCCGAAGCGCACCTTCATCTTCGGTGCGAAGGCCGCCCCGGGCTATGTCCGCGCCAAGGCCATCATCAAGCTCATCAACGCCATCGGTGACTTGGTCAACAACGACCCAGCCACCAAGGACGTACTCAACGTGGTCTTCGTTGAGAACTACAACGTCTCCCCCGCCGAGCACATCATCCCGGCCGCTGACGTCTCCGAGCAGATTTCCGTCGCTGGCAAGGAAGCTTCCGGTACCTCCAACATGAAGTTCATGATGAACGGTGCCCTGACCTTGGGCACCATGGACGGCGCCAACGTGGAGATCGTCGAGGCAGTGGGCGAAGAAAACGCCTACATCTTCGGTGCCCGCAACGAGGAGATCCCGCAGCTGCGCGCCGAGTACAACCCGAGTGAGCTCTACAACACGGTTCCGGGCTTGGCACGCGTCCTCGACGCCTTCACCGATGGCACGCTGGGCTCTGAAAATGCGGGCATGTTTGGTGATCTTCGCTCCTCGTTGCTCGATGGATTTGGCGAGCACGCCCAGGACACCTACTACGTTCTTGGGGACTTTGCCGACTACCGCGAGACCCGCGACCGCATGGCAGCCGACTATGACGCTGATGAGTTGGCATGGGCCAAGAAGGCATGGCTTAATATCTGCTACTCCGGCCGCTTCTCCTCCGACCGCACAATCGCCGACTACGCCAACGAGGTGTGGAAGCTGGCCCCGACTCCCATCGCCAACGTCTAGGTAGACGGGGTTAATAGGCGCGCTAGTGCCTATTAACCCTTAGATGGGTAGTCCTTCAAGGCTCCTTCAAGGCAAAAGTGCCGCCCCACTCAATTACCCCCTTCCGCCATTGCGGGAAAGAGGCCGAGTGAGGCGGCGTTGCCTTACTGCGCGAGAGCCCTACTTATCGCGCAGCGTCTGACCCAGCTCGTGGACCTGAATCATGTTGGTGTTACCGGAGATTCCAGGAGGCGTACCGGCGATGACGACGATCATGTCGCCTTCCTTGTACTTATCCATCCCCAGCAGCGCCTCATCGATGGCTTCCATCATGTTATCGGTGGACTCCACCGATTCACTCAGGAAGGTCTCGGCGCCCCAGGTCAAGGCCAGCTGCGAGCGCACGGCCGGGTGCGGGGTAAAGGCAAGCAGCGGCAGCGGCGAGTGCAAACGAGCCACGCGCTTTGCGGTATCACCGGAGGTGGTGAACGCTACGATTGCCTTCGCGTTAAGGCGCTCAGCGATATCGCGTGCGGAGTAGGACACGACACCGCGCTTGGTGCGCGGAACGTGCGTCAGCGGAGGAACGCGGCCACCCTGCTCGGCATTCGCGACGATCTTGGACATGGTGCGCACGACATTCTGCGGGTCGATGCCCACGGACGTCTCGCCGGAGAGCATGACTGCATCGGCACCGTCGAGCACCGCGTTGGCAACGTCGGACGCCTCCGCACGGGTCGGCCGCAGATTGGAAATCATGGAATCGAGCATCTGCGTTGCCACGATTACCGGCTTGGCGTTCTCACGCGCAATCTGGATGGCTCGCTTTTGGAACAGCGGAACCTGCTCCAGCGGCACCTCGACGCCGAGGTCACCGCGGGCAATCATGATGGCATCGAATGCCAGCACGATGGATTCGAGGGCATCGACAGCTTCCGGCTTCTCCAGCTTGGCGATGACCGGAACGCGGCGGCCTTCCTCATCCATAATCTCGTGGACCTTGTCCACGTCGGCCGGGGAACGCACGAAGGACAGAGCAATCAAGTCCACACCAAGCTTCAAGGCGAAGCGGAGATCTGCGATGTCCTTTTCCGACAGAGCCGGGACGGAAATGTCCATGCCCGGCAGGGACACGCCCTTGTTGTTCGAGACCGGACCGCCTTCGGTGACCTCACAGACGACGTCGTTGCCATCGACTTCCTTGCACACGACGGCGACCTTGCCATCGTCGATAAGCAGGCGGTCACCCGGCTTCGCGTCCTTCGCCAGGTTCTTGTACGTGGTGGACACGCGGTCGTGCGTGCCTTCCACGTCCTCAACAGTGATGCGGACGATCTCGCCGTCCTTCCACATCTCTTCACCGTTGATGAAGCGACCCAGACGGATCTTCGGACCCTGCAAGTCCGCCAACACACCGACGGCGTGGCCGGTCTCATCGGTGGCCTCGCGGACCCAGCGATAGTTCGCTTCATGATCCGCGTGCTCGCCGTGAGACATGTTCAGACGTGCCACGTCCATGCCCGCTTCAACGAGGCCAAGGATTCCTTCCTTGCTTGCTACCGCGGGACCCAACGTACAAACGATTTTGGTTCTTCTATCCAACATGGAATGCCTTACTCACATCGGGAGCTTCTAACGGTTCCCAAACTACCCCGGTTTACTGGTCTCGGCCACTACGAATGACGCTCATAGCACGTTTTCAAGCCTCGTCCCGAGTGCTCTCCAGGGCCGAGCAAAGCCCTAAATATTCGGCAACAAACGGGAATAACCGGGCACATCTGGGCATTTCGTACTCATCATTCGGAACCTCAGGCTTCCGAATAAGAGCTCAAAAACACCGTGTGTGATCCCGGCTACTTTTTCTGTTTTCAGCGCCTAAAACAGGCAGACGCTACGAAAGCTGTACCTAATTAAAGCCTGCGGAGCCACCATTCTTCTCAACTTCCGCGGCACGAGCGGGATCCACTTCCTCCGGTGACTCCTGCCCACGTGGCAACCGGAAGTACACGATGAGCGCAACAACGAAGCAGACCACCGAAACGATGACGTTGACGCGCAACCCGAAGATGTGCGTGGCCTCATCAGCGCGCATGTTTTCTACAACGAAGCGCCCCGCCGTGTATCCGGCAACGTACAGCGCGAACACTCGGCCATGGCCGAGTTTGAACGCCTTGTGCGCCCACAGCAGGAACACACACACCGCCACATTCCACAGCAGTTCATAGAGGAAGGTCGGATGCACTGAGGTCACTACTTCCCCGGTCGAGCGTCCGCTGATTGGTGCGTACGCGCCGCTGTCATTTACTCGGTAGTAGATGTCCAAGGCCCACGGAACCGTGGTTTCACGGCCGTAGAGCTCCTGATTGAACCAATTACCCAAGCGCCCGATAGCTTGGGCCAAGACAAGTCCGGGCGCGACGGCGTCCGCAAATGGCCCCAATGGGATGCCTTTAATCTTGAACATGATCCACACCGCTATTGTGCCTAGCGCCACTGCGCCCCAAATGCCGAGGCCGCCGTTGGTAATCTTCAGCGCATCAACTGGATTGCACGTGGAACAGAAGTACTTTTCGTTATCCGTAATCACGTGGTAGAGGCGCCCACCAATAATTCCGGCCGGTATCACCACCAAGGCCGCATCCCACACCACATCCGGGTTTCCACCGCGGGCGGTATAGCGGCGCAGCGTCATCCACATCGCAACGAGGATGCCGACGATGATGCACATGGCATAAGCGCGAATTGGGACCGGACCTAGATGCCACACGCCTTGCGGCGGAGAGGGAATGTTGGCGAGATTGTAAATTTGCACGGGAAACAGTGTGCCTGAAAATAACGCCCACTACAACGCGTCTAGCTCCTGCGCGAAGGGCACGCCGGATGCTGGCCGGTAGCCACCAAAGAACGCGCCAAGGCCATGGGGTCTTGGGCAGCCATGATGGACTCACCGACCAAGATGGCATCAGCGCCCTGAGAAGCATAGGACAACACGTTTCGCGGGCTATTGACCCCACCCACCGCGATGCGCGTCATGCTCTCAGGAAGACCCGGCGAAATAGTAGAAAAGGCCTCCCGATTAATAGCATCGGAGGCCAAAGACCACGCGTTGATCGCCACGACAGTTCCTCCTGCCTTAATGACGCGATCCACCTCAGCGCACGTACGAACCTCCAGGATGGCGGTCATGCCGAGAGATTCCACGCGGTCTAGGAGAGACTCGAGGCGAGCCTGGTCGAGCAGCTCTACCTGCAGGGGAATCGCATCCGCCCCATAGCATCGCGCCTCATGGATCTGATAGGGATCAACGATGGTGTCGCGGCATAGCATCGGTATGTCAACGGCGGACCGGGCCGCCCGCATGTCTTCGAGAGAACCGTGGAAGCGGCGGCGATCCGTTTGGCAGGCCATCACATGCACTCCGGCTTCCTCCAGGCTATGCGCCAGCGTTGCCACGGACTGCGGGCTCTCCAAGTGCGCAATTTCACCGCCATAAGGTACGGCGCGCTTGATTTCGGTAATGATAGAGCATCCCGGACGCAGCAAAGCCTGTGCAGCATCACGCGGGGCATCCATGTCTCGGGAACGCGCCTTTACTTCCTTGAAGGGAACGCGGGCCTCCCGCGCGGCGACATCAGCTAGTACGCCGGCCACGAGGTGATCGACGGCAATCGGGGTAGGCATGGAGCACCTCCCTTCCCCGAAGGAAACTCAATGAAAGAAACAGGATGGAGTTCGAGATCACACTTAGGCTAGCGCGCTCTTACCTCCAACCAGAAATCCGGGGTCCCCTTCTATCAGCGCAACACCCCGTGGTGGAGATGAGACGAGCCGGTAGCTCGTGCCGCCGCCTCCCCTAGGTGGCGCGAGGATCTGTGGGGTCGATATCGGCGTCCAAAGCGTCCCACATCACGCGGCCAGAATCCTGGGAGGTTTCTAGATCTTCCTGCAGGCGCTCCTGCCGTACAGCTGGTGTCTCATATTTGGCGGAGCGGGGCTTATCGCCTCCCGGGTTGCTGGCCACCATGACCGCACCAAAGAGCGCGAGTGCAGCGCCGACGAGGGCGAGGACAGGGCCGGCAGTCGAGGCATCCGCGGAGAGCACCGTGGCCCAGTCAGAAATGGTTGTGGACTCCACGGAGGTATCATTCGTGCCTCCCTGCAGCAGTTCCTCGGCGCGCTCCGCCTCCGGGCCGGCGGTCAGCAACGCAACAGGGCGCCATCCCGCAGCCGCCGCGGCAAGTGCTGTGAGGCCAGATACGATTCGGCGGCCGGTGCGCCGTAGCGCGAAGGCCGCAACACCGCCAGCGAGGACCACAACGCTCAACGCGATGAGCTCGAGGGACCACAAGGAACCCGATAGCTCCGCAACGCTGGAGCCGGCCTTATCATCCTCAACCGCAGCCTTTACCCACGTCATGCGGGAAGACAGCCACAATAGGATGGCACCGACAAACATCAACAAGGGCCCAATGCGCTTAGCCATCATTCTCCTCCCCTATGAGATCACGTGCATCGAAACAGGTCCGGTCACCGGTATGGCATGCCCCGCCGCGCTGACGAACGGTGAGCAGGATGGTGTCACCATCGCAATCCAAGCGCGCGCCGACCACTTCTTGGGTGTTGCCGGATGTTAGGCCTTTGATCCAATACTCGCGGCGGGAACGTGAATAGTAGGTTCCGCGGCGCGTCGCCAACGTGTAGGCCAAGGCATGGTCATCCATCCACGCCAACATGAGCACCTCACCGCGCTCCGACTGCACAATGGCTGGAACAAGCCCCGACTCGTTGCGCTTAAGTTGCTGAGCAATCTCATCACTCAGCTCATAAGCCCCGACAGCCGTTGGGTCGGTGGTGGGGTTGCCACTGTTCCTCGTCACTGTCGCACCTCCTTGCCTGCCGCGGCTAGCGCCTGCTTGACCTCGGAGATCTCTACTTCTCCGAAGTGGAAAATGCTGGCGGCCAGCACCGCATCTGCCCCAGCGTCGACAGCCGGTGAGAAGTGCTCGGCCTTTCCCGCACCGCCGGAGGCGATGATCGGAACGGAAACTTTCTCGCGCACTGCCTCGATCAATTCGATATCGAAGCCCGCCTTGGTTCCGTCGCCGTCCATGGAGTTCAGCAAGATTTCGCCGACGCCCAATTCCTCACCGCGCTTGGCCCATTCCACGGCATCGAGGCCCGCAGAACGCGTTCCGCCATGCGTGGTGACCTCGAATCCGCTGGGGAAATCTGCAGCACGGCGCGCATCCACCGACAACACAATGCACTGCGAGCCAAACACATCCGCGAGCTCGCGCAGTAGCTCTGGGCGCGCGATGGCAGAGGAGTTGACGGAGACCTTATCGGCGCCGGCACGCAGCAGTTCGCGGACGTCGTCGACAGACCGCACTCCACCGCCAACGGTCAGCGGGATAAAGACCTGATCGGCTGTGCGGCGTACGACGTCAAGCATGGTACCGCGGCCGTCCTTCGACGCTGACACATCGAGAAAAGTCAGCTCATCAGCACCCACGCGGTCGTAATGGGCGGCCAACTCGACTGGGTCGCCGGCATCACGCAGGTTTTCAAAGTTAATGCCTTTGACCACGCGGCCATTATCAACGTCAAGGCACGGGATCACTCGCACGGCAAGAGCCATGGTGACAATCCTCCTAAAGCTCAAAGCGAAATGAAAGGCAGCTCGAATCGAACTGCCGATTGATGTAATTCAAGTCCGGTATGCGGCGCCAGCGACGAGCACTAGCGTCCTAGGCAAGCCAAGCGCCTATCAACGGCTTCCGCGGGGGTTTCGGGCGATGGCATCCAAGATCGTGGCATGCACCTGCGGGGTACCGCCCACGAATCCCTGTGAATGCGCGGTCCACTCGTTGCCTTCTGGATCACTCACACGGCCACCGGCAGCCTTGATCATGAGAGCACCCGCCGCGTTATCCCACGGGTGCGGCGAGAAATTCACCGCGCCGTCAAACACGCCTTGAGCCACAAAAGCATTATCCAGCCCCACGGACCCGGTCATGCGGGGACGCAGCCCGGTCTCCCGGAGATCATTGAACAGGCCCGTCGGCAGGTGCGAGGAGCAGCCCACGTGGCCACGAGCCTCGTCGAATCCCTGGGCTTCTTCGCCACCACCGAAACCAGTGGAGGGGCCGCCGCTGGTTCGCAGCTGCATGCCCTGCGCCGCAACGACGCGGCGGTGTAGCAGGGGGAAATCCGCTACTGCAACAACCGGCTTTGCTTCGTGGATAAGCGTGACAAGAATGCCGCAGCATGGATTCCCGGCTGAGTAGTTCGCGGTTCCGTCCACGGGATCCACAACCCACACCGTCTCTTCAAGGCTGCCGCCTGATTCTTCACCGAGTACCGGGATACCGGTGAGCTGGTTCAGCGTCAGTCGCAGCTGCTGTTCAATCAGCAAATCCACCTCTGTGGCAAAGTCCCCTTCGCCCTTGAAACGCGCGGGCGCTGCACCGAGGCCCCGGCGGAAGAGATCATCAACCTGGTCCACCGCTGCTTCTGCAAAGGCCACGAGTTCGCGCGGATCCGACGCGGAGGTTCCTGACATCGGGGCCATTGGCCTACCTCTCCTCGATCGGGTCAATGTATTCTTCGCCCGGCAACGGAGTAACTTCCGCAACCGCCGCGAGCGCCTCCTCCAGTGTGAAGCGCTCCTCATAGAGAGCCTTGCCGATGATGGCGGAATCAATTCCCTCATTTTCGTAGAGGGCCAATTCACGCAGATCATCAAGGGTGGAAATCCCACCGGAGGCTGTTACCTTTGCCTCCGTGGCGGCCGCAACCTCACGCAGCAGTTCGATGTTGGGGCCTTGCAGCGTCCCGTCCTTGGACACGTCCGTCACCACGAAGCGAGTGCAACCAGCGGCGTCAAGGCGCTCGAGCACCTCCCAGAGGTCGCCACCATCGGAAACCCAGCCGTTACCGCGCGTGCGCCACTCGCCGTCCACCATCCGGACTGCGAGATCGACCGCGATGCGGTCACCATGCTCTGCCAAGACCTTGGCAATCCATTCGGGGTTCTCCAAAGCCGCGGTACCAATATTGACGCGGCGGGCTCCGGTGGCGAGTGCACGGGCCAAGGAGTCATCATCCCGGATACCTCCGGTCAGCTCCACGTTAAGGTCCACGCTCGTGGTGATCTCAGCGAGCAGCTCGTGGTTGGAGCCGCGGCCAAAGGCTGCGTCCAGATCTACTGCGTGCAGCCACTGCGCGCCTTGGGCCTGCCACTTAAGGGCGGCCTCACGCGGCGAGCCATAGGGCTTTTCAGTTCCGGCCTCTCCCTGATCAAGGCGAACCGCCTGACCGTCGACGACATCAACCGCGGGCAACAGTGTAAAGCTCATGGTGGGTAGTCTACCTTTCGAGTGGGCTCTTTAAAGCGTTCCAATCCAGTTCTTTAGCAGCTGCGAGCCGACGTCACCCGACTTCTCCGGATGAAATTGCGTGGCCCATAGCGCACCGTTTTCTACCGCGGCGACAAAACGGTCACCGCCATATTCGGACCACGCCACCTTCGGCGGCTCAGTGATTTCAGTCTCGAGCTCCCAGCTCCGCGCGGCATAGGAGTGCACGAAGTAGAAGCGATCCTGCGCGCTCACGCCATGGAACATAAGGCTATCGTCGGGAAGCTCAACGGTGTTCCAGCCCATGTGGGGCAGAACTGGCGACTGCAAGCGGGTCACCTCCCCCGGCCACTCACCACAGCCTTCCGTAAAAACGCCGTGTTCTGTACCGGACTCAAAGAGAATCTGCATACCTACGCAGATACCGAGAACTGGGCGGCCGCCAGCTAGGCGTTGGCCAATGATCCGTGGGCCCTGGGCCGCACGCAGGCCTTCCATGCAGGCGGCGAAGGCGCCTACGCCGGGCACCAACAGGCCATCGGCTTCCACCGCCAGCTTCGGGTCTGCGGTCACCGTCACGGTGGCACCGACCCGTTCCAGTGCGCGCACAGCCGAGCGGACGTTGCCGGCACCATAATCAAGGACAACTACGTCGTGTGAGCTCATCGTGGCTCCTTTCCGGGCCTCCTCGGCCTTCTAATCCTGCGCAAGCGCGTTTGGATGTCATTGAGTTCGCTCACGCGGGTCTTACCCAAAGCTAGGTCAGCAGCAGTCATGAGCAAGCCCACCGCAATGATGGCGGCACCTGCGGCAAAAGCGCCTTTGTATCCTGACATCGCCACGACGGCGCCAAGGACCGTCGAACCAAGGCCAGTACCACCGTCGTAGAAGATGTTCCACACCGCGGAACCCTCGGAGAGCCGCTCGCGTGGGAGGCGGTCAAACATCGACAACAGCGCCTCATTTTGAACGATGCCGAAGCCAGCACCGTAAATGACCGTACCGAACACGAGCAGCCATACCGACCACTCTTGCCACAGCACGGCGGCGATGAGTCCCACACCCACAACCGAGGAAGCCTGGGCCGGAATCATGAGTGTGCCAGGCTTGCCCACCCGGTCCGCCACGACACCGGCGACGTAGCGCGCAATCATGCCCGCGCCACCAATCACGGACAGCATGAAGCCGCCCAAAACCGCTCCGCGTTCAGGATCCAATTCGCGCACGGCCGGTGAAATGAAATTCGAGGCCACGCCGTAGCTCACGGAGAAGCTCATCAACGCCAGTGCCGGCACGAGCACAAGCTTCCACATTGGGGCACGCGGAGTGGTATCCGATGGGTCCGGCACTCCCACCGGGGCAGCCTTGATCTGCGGTACCAGGATGCAGGTGAAGAAACCCAGAAGGCCGAGGCCGGCGGCCAAGAGGTACACCACGTTATAGTTGTACGCTGCGGCGACGGCAAGGCCGACGGGCAAGAAGGCCATCTGTGCCGCGCCGATAAAAAGGCCGAAGATTCCAGTGGCCTTGCCCAACAAGCGCCGCGGCGTGATTTCCGCGATGAGCGCGTTTTCTGACACCGTCAGGGCACCAAAGCCAATACCGCGCAGTGCGGAAAAGCCTAGGGCGATTGGGGCGGCGTCGCCCAGCATGTGGCCCAACGCCGGCACGCCCAAGAGCAGCGCCGACGCCGCCATGATCGGCCGGTAGCCAAAGATGCGCAGCAGCATCGGAGTCGCCATTTGGGTGAGCACGGTGGCCAGCATGAATACGCCGGTTGTGGCGCCAGCCAGCGTGGCCGATCCGCCGGAATCCAACACAGCCAACGGCACCACGGGTAGCAAGACTGACCACGCACCGAAGGCGGAAACCACCGCGATCATGGTTTCCTTGAAGCCGGCAACCTTCCACACACTCTGAGGGGCGTTATCTGTCACTTTGCCGCCAATCCTGCCGAAAAGATGTCGAGGAACCAGACCAACGCGGCGGCCACGGCGACCGCCGCGAGCGCGCCCGCGACCACAGTCAGCAATACTGAACCGTTCTGATACGCCGCCCACGCGCCACCGACGAGCAGACCGGCGACAAGAAAGAGAATGAGAACCATGACATTCATAGCGTCTTAGAGTGCTCCCTTCGTCGAAGGAACTCCGGTTACTCGCGGATCCCGCTCAGTTGCCTGGCGCAGGGCGCGGGCCACTGCCTTGTACTCGGCTTCCGTGATGTGGTGCGGATCGCGCCCATAGCGCACGTTGACGTGCAGAGTCGTCGCCGAGTGTGTGGCAAAGGTTTCGAAGAAGTGCCGGTTGATCACCGTGGCGTAGTGCCCGCCAATAACCTGCCACTCCAAATTCTCCGGCTCGCCATTCATGACAAAGTAGGGCCGCCCAGAAATGTCAACGACGGCCTCCACCAGCGTTTCATCCATGGGCAGAAGCTGGGAACCGAAACGGCGGATGCCGGACTTATCCCCCAGTGCTTCGAGGAAAGCGCGGCCAAGAACAATCGCGGTGTCTTCCACCGTGTGGTGGGCATCGATATCGATATCGCCCTCGGCATGGACCTTAAGGTCGAAGGAGCCGTGAGTGCACACAGCGTTGAGCATGTGGTCAAAGAACGGCAGCCCCGTTGAAATATCCGCCTGGCCGGTGCCATCGAGATTGATTTCAACGGAGATCTTTGTCTCCCCAGTCACGCGCTCTGCGCGGCCAATGCGGTCGCCTAAGTCGTGGCGTGTAGCTTCACCAGCGCTCATTGTCCCACGCTCCTTCTTTTCATCATGAGCCTTTGTCTGGGCTCAAGTTTCAGTTCTCAGTTAGTCATCTCTACTGTATCTGCCAAGTCCGCCGCGGCCGAAAGGAAGGCGTCATTCTCTTCGGGCAGCCCAATCGTGGCGCGCAGGAGGCCCGGCACGCCGTTGTCTCGGATCAGCACATCGCGGTCGAGGAATCCCTGCCACACCGCGTGTTGGTCGGCAAAGCGTCCAAAGGAGACGAAGTTGGATTCGCTCGGCACCACGTAATAGCCAAGCTCCTGAAGGCGGGCGACAACCCGATCCCGCTCCGCCGAAAGCTTCGCCACGGTACCCAAGGTCTCCTCCTTGTGAGCAAGAGCCACGGTGGCCGCGATCTGGGATAGCACGGAGAGGTGGTACGGCAAGCGGACGAGCATCACGGCTTCCACGAAAGCGGGATCCGCCACGAAGTAGCCCAAGCGCCCGCCGGCGAAATCGAATGCCTTGGACATCGTGCGCGAGACCACGAGCTTGGTCGGGTACTTCGCCAGCAGTGTTGTAGCTGACGGCGAGGGCGAGAATTCCATGTAGGCCTCGTCCACGATGACGATGCCCGGCGCGGCCTGCACGATCTTCTCCACTAGTTCGATCGGGGTGACATCACCGGTGGGGTTGTTCGGGGTGGTGATGAAGACGACGTCGGGGCTGTGCTTGGCGACGGCCCCCAAAGCCGCCTCCTCATCGATGCGGAAGTCCTCATCGCGCGGGCAGGAAATGAATTCGGTCTGTGTACCTGCGCACAGGATCGGATGCATGGAGTAGCTCGGCGTAAATCCCAGCGCGCTGCGGCCCGGCCCACCGAAGGCCTGCAGCAGCTGCTGGAGCACCTCGTTGGAACCGTTGGCTGCCCACACGTTCTCCACGCCCACGGTGACACCGGTCTGCTCGCTGATGTATTCCGCCAGCGCCGTGCGCAGCTCGACGGCATCGCGCTCCGGGTAGCGGTTGAGTTGGCGTGCGTGCTTCTCGACGGCCTCCACCATGTCCTTCACCAGCGCCTCCGACGGCGGATAAGGATTCTCGTTGGTATTGAGTTGGTTGGTTACCGTCAGCTGCGGGGCGCCATAGGCGCTGGAACCACGCAATTCTTCACGAAGGGGAAGATCCTTCAGCTCAGCCATGGTTTAAGCTTCTCCTTTCTGGGCATCTGTGTCTTCGGCGAATCGTGCGGCGATTGCTTCGCCGTGGGCGGGCAGCGCCTCCGCTGTGGCGAAGGCGATAACGTTCTCTGCTACCTCGCCGAGTGCCGCGCGGTCATACTCGATGAGGTTTACTGGGCGAAGGAAGGTGTGCGTCGACAAGCCGGCGCTAAACCGCGCGGTTCCAGAGGTTGGCAAAACGTGGTTGGAACCCGCGGTGTAATCACCAAGAGGTACGGGCGAATAGTCGCCAACGAAGATGGCACCGGCGTGGCGAATGCGCTCCGCAACTGCCCGGGCGTTCTTCGTGTGAACCTCCAAGTGCTCGGCGGCATAGGCATCCGCGACGGCGATTCCCGCCTCAAGGTCCTCAACCACGACAATGCCCGACTGCTCACCGCGCAGCGCCTCGGCGGCGCGTTCGGCATTGGCGGTGGCGGTATAACGCTGCGCTACCTCCGCGTTCACGGCGGCGGCAAACTCCTCTGAATCAGTAATGAGCACGGAAGCAGCCATGGGATCATGCTCTGCCTGGGAGATGAGGTCATAGGCCACGTAGACGGGGTTGGCGCTATCGTCTGCCAAAATGGCGATCTCCGTGGGCCCGGCCTCCGCATCAATGCCCACCACGCCCTGCACTGCCCGTTTAGCGGCGGCAACAAAAACGTTGCCTGGGCCGGTAATGATATCGACAGGCTCCAGTGCTTCCTCACCGGTAACCGGTTCATCATCGCCATAGGCCAACAGCGCAATGGCTTGCCCGCCGCCTACTGCCCACACCTCGTCCACGCCGAGCATGTGGCACGTGGCCAGCACCGTCGGGTGCGGCAGTCCGCCAAACTCCTTTTGTGGCGGGGAGGCCACGACCATCGCCTCAGCGCCCGCTTCCTGGGCGGGGACGGCGTTCATAATGACGGAAGATGGATACACCGCCTTGCCGCCCGGGACGTACAGCCCCACCCGCTCGATGGGGTGAAAGACCTCGGTGACCGTTGCCCCCGGTGCCAGGGTGGTCGTGTGCGAATCCGGCCTCTGGTCAGCGTGGACAGCACGCACGCGTGCGATGGATTCCTCGATGGCTGCCCGCACTTTCGGGTCCAGCTCTTCGGCTGCTTTCTTTAGCTCCTCCTGAGGCACTCGCACCGCGGCCGGGCGTATACCGTCAAATTTTTCGCCGAAGTCGAGGGCGGCCGCCGCTCCGCCGTCACGGACCTTCTCCACCATGGGGATAACAGTGCCCATCACCGAGGACACGTCCGTGCCGCCTCGCGGCAATACTCGGCGCAAACGGGAGGTAGTAAGTGCCTCTCCACGCAGGTCGATGGTTCGTAGCATGCTGGGACCTCTTTTTATAATATGCAGTGGTTTCTATACCTTCCCATTACTATACCCGGACCGAAAAGCCAGCGAACCGGCAGGTGCGGGTTATAGAATGTGCCACTAGTAACACATTCCGGCATCCCGAATCGGTAGAGGGAGGTGGCGAAATGAGCAACGGCGCCGACGGCCTGGACCGCCAGTCCCCGTCAGACCTGCTCGCCCGCGTCGAACGCCTCACGCGCCGGGAAAACCTTGACTGCATACGGGTAACCGCACACGAACTCCTCTTCCCGCACTCGCCACTCGGGGAAACCCGCGCTTTCATGGACACTGAGGGCGAGCCGATCCTGCGTTTCTACACCACCCACCATGGCATTCTTGGTTTCGGCGATATCCCCAGTCTCAGCGAGTTCGTCAACGACTGGAACCACGACTGCCTCTCGCCGCACCTCGTGCTCAACTATTCCTCCCCTACCGAAGTCGAAGTGTGGGGTCACTCCTTCCTCGTGGTGCACCAGAAACCCACGAGCGCCCAACTCTCCGCTTCGGTAGTGCCAGCGCTCCACAACGCCGCGGCCTGCCTCGAAGAACTGGCTAAACATTTCCCCGTTCTCACGCTTCCCCGCCCGGCAGTCCCGGAAGAACAGACAGAACTCGACGGCCCCGTCGCCAGCGTCGATACGGCCCGCCTCGAAGCTCTCTTACCCGCTCTGGGAATTTCGCGCTTCCAATCAGATGGCGATGAAGCAGTTTATGCCTGGATCAATGACGTCCTCTTTGCCTTCGCCATTGACTCCGGCCCAAGCCTCATCATCAAAGGCCATTGGGACCCGAACCTACAGGGCAGCGAGTTCTCCAAGATCTTCCTCATTTGCAATGATTGGAACCGGAACAATCACTCGGCCTCGGCCTTCTGCCACTCCAACGTTGACGGGCTGCAGGTGCGCATTGATTACGCGGTCATGACGGGCGCCGGGCTTTCCGACGCCCAACTGATAACCGCCCTCGGCCGCGGCATCAAGCACGTCCTCCACGGCATCGACGACATTTCACGCGATGCCGTGGGCTCCTCCCCCGTCGCGTGGCCCTAGCGCACGTCGACCGCTGCCTCATTTTCTTCCGTTTCACTTTCGAGCGCCACGCTGGGCGGCTCAAAGAACAGCGCGGACCAGTAGACAAACATGGCCATAAATGGTCCCACAAGCCACGCGATGCCGGGCGAAAACTTCGGCACGAACTCCACGAATTCCCCGGGGTTCTCCGGAACATCAGTGGCCGTCGCCCCACCGAAGACATAGAAGGACGCCGCACCGGCCAAAGCCGCCAGCGCCACCCACAGCAGCACACCGACGCCACGGTAGCGCTCTCCCCAACGGTGGGCGATTGCTCCCAAGGCCATACCGAGGACTCCGGTGATCAGCACGAAGGTGATATAAGAATCGAATTGCACGTCGGCAACGTTACGCAGGACATAGCCGCCATCCTCCATGCGATGGCCCTCCAGAGTAGGCCGCCACAGCCCCCAGACAGCGCCAACAGCGGAGAAACCAAGGAGCGCTAACGCGAGCAACCCCGCGCCGAATCCAATGGCGCGGGGTATATGAAAGCTAGGTGCACGCAGTGCAGGCACGATAATCTCTAGCCGCAGAAGGTCCAGTTACCGTTCTCGCGCTTGAAGCGCATGGTGGAGCTATCCATGCCCTGGCTGGTGTTGACGTTCACGGTCGCGGAGGCGTCATCGCCGTTAACCACGACATCGTTGATGGACTCAACGCCGGTCTTGGACCAGTCGAAGCCCTCCATCTGGGAGGTGTCCTGGCCAGCTGCGGCCATCATGTCCTTGAGCTGGTTCATCGGCACATCCGGGACCTGGTTGTAGTCCACCTGGTCGAGGCCGGAGTTCGGATCATTACGCACGGCCGCGCAGGTGTGCTCCGGAAGGTACTTCACAAAGGAGCGCATGGTCTGCTGCTCATACATGCCACGTACCAGGGTGTTGATGCCGTCGATATCCTCCTGGCCTGCGGCCTCGCCCTGAACCGGTTCGACCTTTGGCATGTTCTGGAACGGGTCAGCACCCTCTTCGAAGGGGTTGGCCACGGCTTGGTCGCCGCCCTCAGGGTTCCCTCCCTCCGGCTTCGGAGCAGCGCTCTCGCCGTCCTTATTCTCTTCCCCCTCCTTCTTATCCTCAGAAGTCTTCTCTTCCGTCTTCTTCTCAGACGTCTTTTCCTTGGACTTCGTCGTCGTGGTGGTCTTTGCCGCAGAGGAAGCGGTGTCGCCTGCGTTCTCGTCATCGGAACCACAAGCAGCCAAGGAAAGCGGTGCAACGAGTGCAACAGCGATGAGGGACTTCTTGGCAGGTGTCAAAAAGGACAAGGGATAACTCCTCAAATTAAATAGAGAGCGATAGGTGAATCCACGCTAGGCGTGGTGGTTGCTCTTGGGCATCTCCGACAACCCTAACAAGGGCTGTTTGAAGAAATCATATTTTACACCTTGAAGCTTCCTGTGAGCCCCACTAGGGGTTTCTTGCGCCGCGTAGAGTTGGTCGTGTGCATCTATCTCGCGACGCTATCGTTTCCACTGCCCTCGAACTCTTGACCCGCTACGGGCTTGCCGACGTCACTATGCGTCGCGTCGCTACCAACCTCGACGTGGCCCCCGGCGCCTTGTACTGGCATGTAGCTAACAAGCAATCGCTCATCGCCGCCATGACCGCTGAGATCCTCTCCCCCGTCGCGGGTGAAACCACGGCGGAGTTGGTCAGCTCGCTACACCGGGAGCTGCGCCGCTGGCGCGATGGCGCCGAGGTAGCCATTGCTGGCGCCGCTTTCCCAGAGTCTTCAGTCAGCGCTGACTTAGAAGAGCTATTCACTACGGCACTGCAGAAAGAAGCCCCCGATGCATCGAAGGAAGATAGTGCCGTCGCCGCCCGCACGCTGATCCACTACACACTGGGCGCTACTTTCATGGAGCAATCCCGCGAGCAGCTCAGTGGGGCGTCGTCCAGCGAGGCGTCGCCAAGCACGGTCTTTCCCTCTCCAAGTATCTCAAGCACCGCGCCCGTGGACGCCACCTCTGTGCGCGCCGCGGAACTCATGGTTGCCGGTTTAAAGTTACTGCGAACCGATCGCTGCGAATAGAATTGACTAAGCTGAGCCTCATGACTGAGACCCGTGCTGATCTAACGCCATCTCGCCAGGTGTGGCCTGGTTCCCCCTCCCCGCTCGGCTCCACCTTCGATGGAGCCGGAACTAATTTTGCTATCTTTTCCGAAATCGCGGAAAAGGTTGAGCTCTGCCTCATCGACCACGATGGCAGCGAAGAGCGCATTGAGTTGACTGAAGTCACCGCCCATGTCTGGCACGCCTACCTCCCCAACGTCAGCCCCGGACAGCGCTACGGTTACCGCATCCACGGCCCTTATGAACCGGAGCACGGCCTGCGCTGCGATCCCTCGAAGCTACTTGTCGATCCTTATGCCCGCGCCTTCGACGGTGATTTTGACGGCGATGCCTCGCTGTACTCCTACGATATCTTCGCTGAAGAGCCTGGCACCGGGCGCAACGAAGATGATTCCTTGGGCCACACGATGCTGTCGGTGGTCATCAACCCCTTCTTCGAGTGGCACGGCGACAACCGGCCGCATACCCCGGATAACGAAACCATCATCTACGAAGCCCACGTCAAGGGCATGACGATGACGCACCCGGATGTGCCGGAGGAGCTGCGCGGCACCTACGCCGGCATGGCGCACCCAGCGATCATCAACTACTTCAAGGACTTGGGTGTGACGGCCGTCGAGCTGCTGCCGGTCCACCAGTTCCTCCAGGATGACCGTCTGCGCCAGCTGGACCTGCGCAACTACTGGGGTTATAACACTTTCGGTTTCTTCGCGCCGCATGCGGACTACGCCTACGCCAAGAAGCCAGGCGAGGCAGTGGCTGAGTTCAAGGCTATGGTTCGCGCTTACCACGAGGCAGGGATTGAGATCATCCTCGATGTCGTCTACAACCACACCGCCGAAGGCAACCACATGGGGCCAACCATTGCCTTCCGCGGTATTGATAACCATGCCTACTACCGCTTGGTCGATGACAATCCCGAGCACTACATGGACTACACCGGTACCGGTAACTCCCTGAATGTCCGTCACCCGCACTCCCTCCAGCTGATTATGGATTCGCTGCGTTACTGGGTGACGGAGATGCGCGTGGATGGCTTCCGGTTCGACCTCGCGTCCACTCTGGCGCGCGAACTCGATGATGTGGATAAGCTCGCCACTTTCTTCGATTTGGTCCAGCAGGACCCGGTGGTCTCCAAGGTCAAGCTCATCGCCGAGCCCTGGGACGTGGGCCATAACGGCTACCAAGTTGGCAACTTCCCGCCCATCTGGAGCGAATGGAACGGCAAGTACCGCGATACCGTCCGTGATTTCTGGCGCGGGGAGCCGGCGACAATGGGTGAGTTTGCCTCACGCCTGACTGGTTCCTCCGATCTCTATGCCAACAACGGCCGCCGCCCCACCGCGTCTATCAACTTCATCACCGCGCACGATGGCTTTACGCTTCGTGATTTGGTGTCCTATAACGAAAAGCACAATTCCGAGAACGGTGAAGACAATCGCGACGGTGAGTCCCACAACCGCTCGTGGAACCATGGCGTGGAAGGGCCGACTGACGACGAAGAGATTAAAAAGCTCCGACGCCGCCAGGTCCGCAATTTCCTCACTACCCTCCTGCTATCCCAGGGCACCCCGATGCTGTGCCATGGTGATGAGCTGGGCCGCACCCAAGACGGCAATAACAACGTGTATTGCCAGGACAACGAGATTTCCTGGATCGATTGGTCGATGTTGGAGCAGGAAAAGAACGTCGCCATGCACGGCTTTACCAAGCGCCTGATCAACATCCGCAAGAACCACCCGGTGTTCCGCCGCCAGCGTTTCTTGGCTGGTGGCCCCTTTGGCTCTGAGGTGAAAGATCGCGATATTGCCTGGCTCGTGCCCTCCGGCAAACTCATGACCCCGCAGGACTGGGATTTTGAGTTCGGCAAGGCCCTCATGGTCTATCTCAACGGTAACGCGATTACGGAAACCACTGCCCGCGGTGAACGCATTACGGATGATTCCTTCATCATGATTTTCAACGCTCACCACGAAGACATCGAGTTCACGCTGCCCAAGAAGGACCTGGGTGCTAGTTGGAGGCTCATCGTCGACACCTCTGATTCCGGTGGCTATCCGGACGAGGAGAAGCTCATCGCAGCCGAAGGTTCCATCGTGGTACAGCCGCGCACAACGCTGATCCTGCGCCAGACTGAGCCCCCAGTTTTCGACGACAGCGATGACTCTGCGCAATCCGCTGCCACGGCAGAAGAAAGCCGATAGCTAGACTGCACTCCACCGTCTGCTGTCCACCATTAACCCCGTCCTTGAAAGGAAACCGTGTCCTATACCGCCCACGGTGCTGTCATTGATGTCACCACCGATGCACTCACCGTCCAACGCTCCCAGCTAGCCGCTTCCCTTGGCGCCCCAGCCCGCGAGGCTCTCTCCTTAGCTGATGCCACGGGCGTGGAGTGCACGGAACCAACGGAGACAGGATTTGGGCAGGTCATAGTGCGCGGCACGAGCGATTCTGCAGGGACCGTTGGGGACACGATCATCCGCTTCGCCCCCGGCCAAGACGCGGCCGCATTCGCCCGCGCGGTTGAGGCAGCGCTACGCGGCGAAGCACCGGCTGCCAGCAGTGGTGTGCAGGGGCTCAACTTCACCGCCGTCGATGTGGAAACCGCCAACGATAACTGGGGCTCAGTCTGCCAGATCGGTGCGGTCCGCTTCCGCGATGGCGAAGAGACCGAGTCCCGCACGTGGCTGTGCACTCCCCCACCGGGGCTCGCGCACTTCGACGAGGTCAACATCAGCATCCATGGCATCACAGCGGAGGACGTCGCTGAGGCTTCACCTTTCGCTGATGCCGCCGCCGAGCTCTTCGAGTTCCTCGGCACAGACACGCTAGTAGCCCACAACGCGCAATTCGATTCCACGGCCCTGCGCAGTGGCCTCAAGAAGGCCGACGCGCCGGTGCCAGAACTTCGCTTAGCGTGTTCCCTGGCACTGGCCCGCGACGCCTCCCGTGCAGGCGTCATCGACGTGGCCAACCATAAACTTCCCACCGTTGCCTCCTACCTCGGTGCCGAGGATTTCCGCCATCACGAGGCCACAGCCGACGCCCGCGCGGCGGGCGAGATTGTCAGTGCCCTAGCGCAGCGCTTTGGTCACTCCGGAAGCATTGAAGACTTGTTCACCACCCGTGATTTTGCGCTGGGCACGTTGAGCGAGGACTCCGTCATCCCGGTCCTGCGCGCCAACACCGCTCCCCTCTCCGCTGCCGACTTGGGCGCTGGTACGGATTTCCGCGACAAGACGCGCATGGCGGGTACAGCCTCGGGCTCGAAGAAGAAGGGCTCCGCCGCTAAGGAGCGCCGTGGTGCAGCCCCGTGGCAATCCGTATCCACTCCGGACACCATCCCGGATCCCAATCCTGATGCGGATCCGGAAGGCGCGCTATTTGCTCAGAATGTCACTCTCACCGGTGACTTCGAGCCTTTCGACAAGGGCCTTTTGTGGTCCAAGATTGCTGAACGCGGCGGCCAGGTGGGCAAGAATGTCACGAAGAAGACCACCATCCTGGTTGTGGGCCAGTGGGCTACCAAGACCTCTAAAGAAAAACGCGCTGAGGAGCTGCAGGGCAAAGGCCAGGACATCGCGATCTGGCAGACGGACAAGCTGTTAGAGGAGCTGCAACTTGATGAGGCTCCGCCGTTCTAACCTGCGTAGCTCTTGAGCACGGAGGCGCTAGAACATCAAGGCTCTAGCGCGTGGTGGGTTTTCTACGAACTAGTGGGAACCTGTGGGCATAAAGCCCAGTCCAATAAGGGCAAGGAATCTGCACTTGCCTACCTTTCGGAGTAAAACCACCATGACCATCGCGCTGCCCACCTCCCTCCGCATCGACCACCTGCTCCCCTCGCTCTGCCCGAGCGAGGAGCTCAACGGAATCAAGCTCTGTGATGATGGCTTCGGTGATTCACCTGCTAGCCTCCAGCTATCGCGGACGCTATCGATGTCCTTGGTCCACGGCACAGGCGCCGAAGCCAAGCGCGTGAGCCAGCGCGCTGTGGACGATATGGGTTTGACCGTGCGCCAAGCTTGGGATGCTGCCGCGCTGAATCTGCAACGCCGCGCACTGACGCAGCAGGGGCTGCGCTTCTTTACCCGGCCTGCCGAACTCGGACTGGGTAGAACGGAAAAGGGCCTAGAGGTGCGGGTGCATCGCTGCGCTGTCTCGTCGTGGTTGGCTCACCCGCAGGCCTTCGTTATCCTGGACAATCATCTGCAGCGGCTTAGCCAGGCTCGGAGTATTACCTACCTCGTGCCTGATGCGCACACTCTCTACGCGCTGCTCAACATTTCCCCGCAGCGCGCCACGGAACTGGCCTACCGCGCGGCCGAATTGCGCCCGCGCCATCGACCACCGCTGAGCTTGCAACCACTAGTATTGGCTAACGGCTTTCCGCTGGAGGTGTAGACACACCTCCATACTTCCTCCGCTGTGGCCGAAAGGAGTCACGTTCTTAAGATGGCTGAATCACCCATGTCCCGCCTGAGCAACCAGTACCATTCCTGGGTACACGCGCATCCCACCGCGGCGCAGGACTTCCGCGATGCCATCGAGGACTTGCTTAACGACGCCGGCATTATCTTCGACCGCGTAGCGACCCGCGTGAAGCTGTGGCCTTCTCTCAAGGCGAAAGCGAAGAAGCGCCGCGACAACGGCGAGCTGATGTACCCGAAGCCGTGGGAAGATATCCACGATGTTTTGGGCGTGCGAATTACCGTCTTCCATTCCACGGTTATCCCGGAAGCACTGGAGGTTTTGGGAGAAACCTTTACCGTGCTGCGCTCGGTGGACAAGGCGGCGGAAACGCGGATTTCTGGTGGTTTTGGTTATGGCTCGCACCATTTGGTGCTGACGGTGTCCGAGGACAGCGCCGCCACACTGGAGGAACTTGAGCCTTATATCGGCTGGACCTTTGAGATTCAAATTCGCACAGTGCTGCAGCACGCCTGGGCGGAATTTGAGCACGATATCCGGTACAAGCAGGGCCCGAACCCGCCTTCCCCGCAGGTGGATCGCCTCTTCACACTGGCTGCGGGCCTGATTGAGCTGGCGGACCAGCAATTCGATGAAATCGCCGCACTCAAAGCCCCCAGTTCTGAGGCAGGCGATGACGTGGAAATTACAGCCGAGACCCTCCCTGGTGTCCTCGCAATTATTCTGGGCAGCCGCTTCCCTCGTTCACGCTCGGAGCATTATCGCTTCCTTGCCGAGTTGCTCGACAACAACGGCATCACACGCTTGAGCCAGCTCAAGCAGCTGCTCGACGATGACGCCATCGCCCACGTGCACGATGCCATGCGCTACCGCTTCCGCCCGGGCCAGGTCAGGCTTATCGACGACTTGCTGCTCAACAAATTCGGTGCCCAGCACATCGAAGCCACGGCCGAGGCCGGTGACCGCAAAGACCGCAAGCGCCGCTTGAATGCTCGGCTGAAGGCCTTAAAGAACTTCCGAAATAATTAGCGGAATCCACCGCGGAATTTCTCCATCTGCCGGCGCTCCTTCTTCGTCGGGCGGCCGGCACCGCGCGGGCGGACCGGGACGGAGGGCATGAATTCCTTCGGCGGTGGCGGCGGGGCGTGGTCGATGTAGCAGGTGCGCGCAATCGGGGCGCCGACGCGCTTGGACACGGTGGCGAGCACCTCAAGGTCATGCTCGTGGTGGTTGCGCCACACGCGCACGCGGTCACCAGGAACGACCTGCTGCGCGGGCTTGGTGGCGTTGCCGTTGAGTTTGACGTGCCCGGCGCGCACCGCCGTGGCGGCCTCCGAGCGGGTCTTGAACATGCGCACGGACCAGACCCAAGCATCAATGCGCACGGGCCGCCCGTCGGGCTGATTCACCATGGGCTTTTATAGGTTGTGGTTCTCGTTCACGATCTTCTGGAGTTTGACCCAGTTGTACGCGCCACCCACCACGGCCACGATGAGACCAATCGCCATCCAGGTCCAGAATCCGGTGAGTGCCCAGCCTAGGAGGACACCGCCGGCGACGCCGCCCACGACGCAGATAGCGCCGTTGCGTGCGTGGGTGCGCACGGCTTGCTTGCGTTGCTCAATGGGGTTGTTGGGGCGTCGCTGCATAGTCATGGGGCTTATTCTACATGGCCAAAAACTCGCGGCCTTCTCGCGGCCTTAAAGCTCCACCCAGGCAGTTCCAGCTTCCTTCGGCTCTACCCCACCCTGGGTCAGCGCCGCGAGCGTCGCCGCGAGTTCCTCCTCGCCGCCAGGCTCCACAGACACGGTGAACGTCACCTCCTGGCCGTAGGCAGTATCCACCATGTCGACGCCGCGGTTGCGCAGCTCCGCCTCCAGCCGGCCGGCCTCCGCATGGGAAACCTCGACGGTATAGAGCTCACGCAGGGCACGCGTGACATGCTCAACCTGCTCCATCGTCTCGCTCACGGCGCCGCCATAAGCGTGAACGAGCCCGCCTGCGCCCAGCTTGATGCCACCGAAGTAGCGCACCACGACCGCGCAAATATCAAGCAGGCCGGAGCCTTTCAGAACATCGAGCATTGGTTTACCCGCCGTGCCGGAAGGCTCGCCATCATCGGAGGAGCGCTCCACGGGATTCGAGCCGTCCACGTGGTAGATGTAGGCCGAGCAGTGGTGGCGGGCATCGGGGAAGCGGTCACGGGCGGCGTCGATAAGCGCGCGTGCTTCCTCTTCCGTCGTGGCGCGACCGATGAGGGTGATAAATCGCGAGCGTTTAATCTCAATCTCGTGCTCGACGACGTCACCGGCAACGGGGCGCTGATAGCTCTCCAGCATTATGCGACGAGGAAGTCGTACTCAGGCGTGCCGGGCTGAAGCTGCTGGCAATTGAGCTTCGATTTCTCCATGCGCTCCAGCAGTCCGTCGATACCTGCGGCGTTGCCCAGCTCAATGCCCACCAGCGCAGCACCGGTCTCGCGGTTATTGCGCTTGAGGTACTCGAACAACGTGATGTCATCCTCAGGACCGAGAACATCCTGCAGGAAGTGGCGAAGCTGACCGGGCTCTTGCGGGAAGTTCACTAGGAAGTAGTGCTTCAGGCCGCGGTGTACTAGGGAGCGCTCCATGATTTCGGCGTAGCGCAGCACGTCATTGTTGCCGCCGGAGATAACACAGACCACCGTTGAGCCTGGCTGCAGGTTGAGCGTGCGCAGGCCGGTCACGCTCAGCGCGCCGGCGGGCTCGGCGATGATGCCTTCGTTCTGGTACAGGGCCAACTGCTCCGTGCACACAGCGCCTTCGGAGACGATGTCATAATGCAGGCGTCCCTGGTTGGCTTCCAATACCTTGAACGGCAGGTCACCAATGCGTTTGACGGCTGCGCCATCGACGAAAGGGTCGACGGTGTCGAGCGTTACCGGCTCGCCGGCAGCGAACGCGGCGCTCAGCGATGCCGCCCCGGCCGGCTCAATGCCCACCACCGCTGTGCGCGGGGCCATGTCAGCGAGGTAAGAGGTGATGCCGGAAATGAGGCCTCCGCCGCCCACGGGGACCACCACGGTATCGAGGGATTTACCGATGGACGACAGCTGAGAGACGATTTCCGCAGCGACGGTTCCCTGGCCGGTAACGGTATCGCGCGAATCGAAAGGCTCGATGAAGAAGGCGCCGCGCTCCGCTGCATCCGCATGCGCGGCAGCTGCTGCCTCATCGAAATTGGCACCGGTGACTACGAGTTCCACGAAATCACCGCCGTGAACCAAGATGCGGTCGTGTTTTTGCTTCGGGGTCGGTTCCGGCACGTAGATCTTGCCGTGGATTCCCATGGTGCGGCAGGCATAAGCCACTCCTTGGGCGTGGTTGCCAGCAGAGGCGGTAACGATGCCCTGTGCCCGTTGCTCTTCGCTGAGGTTTGACATGCCGTAGATAGCCCCGCGGATCTTGTAGGAGCGCACGTCTTGCAGGTCCTCGCGCTTTAAGTACACCTCATAGCCGGTCTCCTGGGACAGTCGCGGGCAGTATTGCAGCGGAGTCGGGGCAATCTCCGAGCTAATTCGCGATTGGGCCAGTTGGATATCAGAGGCGTGGATTGGCTCGAAGTCTTGCGGGGTGCTTGTCATGGTGGCTCATTTTAGCGCCCCGCCTTTCTCCCGTCGCGCATTACCTAGCATTCGACCGATTCACTGAACGTTTACCTAGATCTCGCTTGGCCGCAACGCTCTGTTCCCCAAAAGTGTCATGGGCGGCACGTACGGTGGTGCGGAATCTTTTTCGTCTCGCTTCAAGGAGTCTTTCTCAATGTCTCGCTCTGTCACCTGCCGCTCCCTCGCACTCTGCGTGGCGACCGCAACCAGCCTCAGCGTGGCCGTACCGGCCTCCTCGGCCGCGATTGTAGACAACGCCATCGAGCACTCTGCCGCAGACGCCAGCCTCAAGCTCACCCCGGTTGGCACCTATGAGTCCGGGGTTTACGCGGAGTCGGCTGCGGAGATCGTGGCCTTCCACCCAGCCTCCAAGCGTATCCTTACGGTCAATGCGCACGCAGGTCAGATTGATGTTCTCGATGCATCGGATCCAACCAAGCTTTCCTTGCTCGGCTCGATTTCTGCCGGTGAGGGCAAGGAGATCAACTCCGTCGCCGTGCGCCCCGATGGCCTAGCTGTAGCCGCCGTCCAGCAGGCGGACAAGACCGAGGACGGCGAGGCACTCTTCTTCAACGCCGCGGCCGAGGACCTGGCTACCGCTGAGCTAGGCCGCGTCATGGTGGGCTCTTTGCCGGATAACGTCCACCTGACCGCCGATGGTGGCTATGCTCTGGTGGCCAACGAAGGCGAGCCCTCGAATGAGCTCAACGCCGAGGGCACCGACTACGTCACGGACCCAGAAGGTTCCGTCTCCGTTATCAAGCTGCCACAGACCGTTGAGGCCCCAACCCAGGCAGATGCCCGCATCGCTGGATTCACAGCTTTTGACGGCCAACCGCTGCCGGAGGGCGTGCGTGTCTTTGGTCCCTCCGAGCACGAGGCCAAGCCTTCCATCGACTTCGAGCCGGAGTACATCACCTCCCAGGATGGAAAGGCTTTCGTGACGCTGCAGGAAGCCAATGCAATCGGTGTCATCGATATTGAGTCCGCCACCGTGGAAAAGATTCTGCCGGCCCACATTGCGGATCACTCGCAGGTGCCGCTCGACTCCTCCAACAAGGATGATTCGGCTGAGCTGCGCACCATCCCGGTCAAGGGGCTGTCCATGCCGGATTCCATCGGCGCTTTCACCGCCGGCGGCCAGACCTACTTTGCTACCGCGAACGAAGGCGATGCCCGCGAGTGGGGTGTCAAGGAAAAGGACGGTGGTTCCGGCGTCTACACCGATGAGGTCGAACTCAAGGACCTCATCGAGGACGGCAAGGTGTGCGAGGGCGCGCTGGGCGACGTCAATCCGGACGAGCTCGCCGACAAGAAGCAGGCCGGCAACCTGAAGCTCAGCAACGCCTCCGGGTGGAATGAAGAGAAGGGCTGCTTCGATGAACTCTATGCCTACGGCTCCCGGTCTTTTAGCATCTACGATGCAGCAGGCAACGTTGTCTTCGATTCCGGCGCCGAGTTTGAGAAGATCACCGCTGAACTCAACGAACCAGGTATCTTCCACCACAACGCCGACAATGAAGAGGCAACGTTTGATGATCGCTCCGATAACAAAGGCCCGGAGCCGGAGGCGCTGACCATCGGCACCGTCGGCAAGCGCACCTATGCCTTCATCGGCGCCGAGCGCGTCGGCGGCGTCTTCGTCTACGACGTCACTGACCCGGCCAACGCCACCTTTGTCACCTATGTCAATAACCGTGACTTCTCCACCGATGAGTTCGCCGCTGCTGGCGACTTGGGCCCGGAGGGCTTCGCCTTCGTCGACAAGGCCGACTCTCCCAACGGCGAGCACCTGCTCATCGTGGGCAATGAGGTCTCCGGAACCACCACCGTCTACAACGTCGAAGACCTGCTCAATGACGACAACAATGCCGATGACCAGGACGACGAAGGACAGAGTAGCCAAAGCTCCCTCTCCTCCACGTCGACCATCGTCGCTGGTTCTGTCATCGGAGTCATCGCCGCAGTGGCTGCCGCGGTAGGCCTGCTGAACACTCCGGGTATCCGCGAAACCGTCCTCAGCCTTGCACCGGCGCCGCTGCGTGAGCAGCTGGAGAAGTTCCTATAAAACCTATCTTCACTAAGGGGAGGGCTGCTACATTGAAGTGGGCTTGAGGCAAACCCTCCCTTTTCTCGCATCCCTTCGCACCCTTTCCAAGGAGAACCCCTGATTATGCGCCTTTCCACCTCACTAATCGCAGTGTGTGCTACGACGATGGCTTTGGTCACACCGCTGGCCACAGCCGCTGAATCTGCTGAGAGCAGCCAGTCCTCCTCGTCCTCCCAAAGCCAAAGCTCGTCCGGCGGAAGCTCCCAGGGCCCTAACGGCGGAAGCTCGATGAACGTTGGTCGAATCGACACCTCTGATCTTTCCGAGGAGTGCGCAAACGAGGTACGCACGGCGCGCGAGGAGCATGAAAAGGCGGTTGCCGATGGCACCGCGGGTTCTTCCTTCATGGGGCCGCAGGAGCTGGGGCTCGGCATCCTTAACGGTTATGGTTCCTCTGGCATGCCAGCAGAGCCAGACTGCGTCCAAGCGGAAAAGGACGCCGAGCTGGAGAAGGAATGGGACGAGATGCCCGAATGGGTACAATCCGCCCGCCCCAATGACACAGCCGAAGAGGTCTTTGCGTGGGTCGGCGGCACGATCGCTCTGGTCGCCGTCGCTATTAATGCGCTGACCGTGGTCGCACAATTCGACCCATCCGTTCTCGATGGTCTGCGAGCCTTCCTGAAGAGCCAGGGCTTCTACTGGGATAACTCCCAGAAGAAGGAAGGCGAGAAAGCGGCTGCGAAGTAACCGCCTCCCCACCAAAAATTAAACGCGCGAACCTGCTCGGTTCGCGCGTTTATTTAGTTTGCTCGCTGGTTCAAGGCCGCTCGCTGATTAGAACAGCTCTTCGGTGGCAATCTGCGCACCCTCCACGAGGGACTCCAGCTTGGCCCACGCGATCTGGTGGTGCAGACGGCCGCCGAGACCACAGTCCGTCGATGCAATCACGTTTTCTGGGCCGACCAGTTCAGCGAACTGGATGATGCGGTCTGCTACCAAGCGTGGGTGCTCCACAGCATTGGTGGAGTGAGAAACCACACCCGGGTAAATGACGGTGCCCTCCGGCAGCTTGTGATCCTTCCACACGCGCCACTCGTGGGCGTGACGCGGCGAGGCACCCTCGAAGGAGAAGCCGCCGACCTTGGCCTGCAGGATCTCCTCAATGATGTCCTCGAACGGAATATCCGTCACGTGCGGGCCATGCCAGGAACCCCAGCAGATGTGCAGACGGGTCTGCTCACGCGGGATGTCCTTGATGGACTCGTTGAGGATCTCAATGCGCTCGCGCAGGAAGGCCTGGAAGTCCGCGACCGTCGGCTCCGGGACCACGGAGTCCCAGGCCTCAGCCAGGTCCGGGGCGTCGAACTGCACCGTCAAGCCGGCATCGGTGATGGCCTTGTACTCCACCTTGAGCGCCTCGCCACACGCACGCACGAGATCGGACTCATCCTCGTAGTACTTGTTGGGCAGGCGGGCCGCAGCGCCCGGGGACAGTGCGGCGACGAAGCCTTCGGTGCCGTCGGGGAGGGCGTCGGCAAGCAGCTTCACGTCAGCCTCGACCTGCTCCTGGCCGATGTAGGTAACCGGACCGGTGAATTCTGGGTTTGCAACCTTCTTGCGGCCGGTAAAGATACCCGAATCCGGATCGTTGTAGGCCTCCGCGAACAGGGCGCGGTCGCGGCGGTCCTTCATCGAGGAGAGGCGAATCTTGCCTGGCTCGGAGCGGATCTTGTCACCGATTTCCCAACGGTCCTTGTCCGTCATGGTCAGACCACCCAGGCGGGTAAAGGAATAATTCCACCAGGCGCCATAGTCCACGGCGCCGGAGGTGATGTGGCCGTATTCGCCCTCGTTAATAATGTCGATGCCGAGATCGACCTGGCGCTTGACGACGTCTGCGACCGAGCGCTCCAAAATCTCGTGGAACTTCTCATCAGAGATGGTGCCTGCAGAACGCTCGAGGTTAGCGTCCAACAGCTCCTGCGTGCGCGGCAACGAGCCGACGTGGGTGGTACGGATCTTATTGACCATGAGGAAACGGTCTCCCTTTCAACTAGACTGTGCTGTCTAGCGTAACCCACGGGCGTAGCACAGCCCGCTTCATTCTGTACTTTTATTCAGCACGCGAATGCGGGGTGTCACCTCAGCCGAGAATTCCGGCGCCCATCGTCGCTTTGAGATCACCCATGAGGTTGCTGGAGCGCTCCACACGCAGATGTTCGCCGAGGACCATCATGGTGGACTCTTCGCCGTCGACAAGCGTGAGGTACACGTCGGACTCACCCTTGTTGTTGACCAAGACCTGCTTCAGCCGCGCAATGTTGTCCATCGTGCACTGATCCGTGCGCATGGTCAGGCGCAAAGGAAGGCCGGCACCGTTACCGGGACCCAAGTCAGGAACGCGAATGTCGGAGCAGAACAGGGACATGCGCTCATCGCGGATCTTCACCTGGACCTTGGCCAGGATGATGTTGTCTTCTGCGATCTGCGGGGCCACCAGGGAGTAGACCTGATTGAACACGAGGATATCTACCTGCGCGCCGTTGTGGTCCTCGATGCTCACAATGGCCCAGGGCGAACCATCGCGCTTGGAAAAGCGCCTGTCCACACCCGAAATGATGCCGCCAATCACCAACTCTTGGCCGTTGCCCACCTCACCGTTGAGGATCTTCGTAATCGGTGTATCGGTCTGCGCGTTCAGGGCTTCCTCAAAACCATCGAGCGGGTGGCCGGACACATACAGGCCCAGCATCTCCCTTTCCAAAGCCAGCTCGTGCTTGCGGTCCCAGTTCTCGTCTGGGATATCGATGGCGAAGGCGGAGACAGAGTCACCTTGTTCATCGCCACCGCCGAATCCAGCGAAGAGATCGAATTGGCCCTTGTCAGCTGCCTTCTTAGTCGTCTGGACCGAATCGACGGCGTCTTCATGAATGAGCATGAGGCCCTTGCGCGGGTGTTCCAGGGAATCGAAAGCACCGGCCTTAATGAGGGATTCGGTGACGCGCTTCGAACAGGCCGCCAGCTCAATCTTGTCCAGGTAGTCGGAGAAGGATGTGAAAGCACCCTTCTCGCGGCGGGTCTTCACGATGGAATCCACCACTTCCCCGCCGACGTTGCGGATAGCGCCCATGCCGAAGCGAATATCCTCACCCACGGCCTGGAAGGTCTCCACCGACTCGTTGACATCTGGGGAGAGCACGCGGATGCCCAGATGGCGGCAGTCAGCCAGGTAGATGGCGGACTTGTCCTTCTTGTCACCCACCGAGGTCAACAGCGCGGCCATGTATTCCGGCGCATAGTAGGCCTTGAGGTAGGCCGTCCAGAAGGATACCAAACCATAACCCGCGGCATGGGACTTGTTGAACGCGTAGGAGGCGAAAGGCTCAATGGTGCCCCACAGAGCATCCATTGCTTCCTTGGAGTAGCCATTGTCCTTCATGCCGCCCCAGAACTTGTCATACTGCTGGGCCAGCACTTCTGGCTTCTTCTTACCCATGGCTTTGCGGAAGCCATCTGCCTCACCGGCGGTGTAGTTTGCCACTTTCTGCGAGATACGCATGATCTGCTCCTGGTACACGATAAGACCGTATGTCTCATCGAGGATCTCCTTGAGCGGCTCCTCCAGCTCGGGGTGGATCGGGGTAATTTCCTTGCGGCCGTTCTTGCGGTCTGCGTAATCCCAGTGCGCGTTCACGCCCATCGGGCCCGGGCGGTAGAGCGCAAGCGACGCCACAATGTCCTTAAAGCCAGTCGGCTTCATGCGCTTGAGCAGCTCCTGCATGCCGCCCGAGTCGAGCTGGAACACGCCCAGAGTATCGCCGCGCGAGAGCAGGTCATAGACCTTTGAGGCATTCGGGTCATCGGCGTGCAGGTCTTCCAGGTGGACTTCCTCGCCGCGGTTTTTCTTGATGTTTTCCAGGCAGTCACCAATCACGGTGAGGTTGCGCAGACCCAGGAAGTCCATCTTCAGCAGGCCGATGGCCTCACAGGCCGGGTAATCCCAGCCGGTGATGTAAGCGCCATCGGCTGGGCGCTTCCACATCGGGATGTGGTCCATGAGCCGGACCGAGGCCATAATCACCGCGCAGGCATGCACGCCGGCCTGACGGACCACGCCCTCGAGGCCGCGGGCGGTCTCGTAGATCTTCTTGACGTCCGGGTCAGTCTCGATCATCTGCCGGACCTCGGTTGCCTCCGAATAGCGCTCGTGCTCTGGGTCCATGATGCCGGCGAGCGGGATGTCCTTGGCCATGATCGCGGGTGGCAGGGCGCCGTTGATGCGGTCCGCCATCTGGAAGCCCGGCTGGCCAAAGTGCACTTTGGCGGAGTCCTTAATGGCCTGCTTGGTCTTCACGGTACCGAAGGTGATCACCTGGGCAACCTTGTCCTCGCCCCACCGCTCGGCGGCGTAGGTAATCATCTCGCCGCGGCGGCGATCATCGAAGTCGATATCGATATCCGGTGCGGACGGACGCTCCGGGTTCAAGAATCGCTCGAAGAGCAGGCCATGCTCGATAGGGTCAATGTTGGTAATCGTCAGCGCGTAGGCCACGAGCGCACCGGCCGCCGAACCACGGCCCGGACCAACGCGAATGCCGATGGAGCGCGCGTGCTTGATGAGCTCGGCCACGATGAGGAAGTAGGAAGGGTAGCCCTTCATATCGATGACGCTGATCTCGTACTCAGCACGATCGATGTACTCCTGCGGCACATCCCCACCGTTGAAGCGATCCTTCAGTCCCTCCATCACCTCGTGGGTTAGCCAGGAGGTTGGGGTGTAGCCCTCGGGGACGTCGGCAATCGGCATGCGGTCATGGGTGTGCTCCTCCCAAATCGCGCCATAGTCCTGCACCCGCTCGGCAATCCACAGGGTGTTATCGCACGCCTCCGGCACCATGTGATCCCACAGCTCACGCATCTGTTGAGCGGTCTTGATGTAGTAGCCGGTGCCGTCGAACTTAAAGCGATCCGGGTCCATAAACGTCTTGCCCGTCTGCACGCAGAGCATGGCCTCGTGGGAAGGCGCCTGGGATTCCAGCACGTAGTGGCAGTCATTGGTCACCAACGGCGGCAAGTCCAGCTTACGGCCGATCTCCAACAGGCCATCGCGCGTGCGCTTCTCGATGTCCAGCCCATGGTCCATGAGCTCCAAGAAGAAATTGTCCTTGCCATAGATGTCCTGCCACATGGCGGCTGCTTCCAGCGCTTCGTTGAACTGGCCCAGGCGCAGGCGGGTCTGCACATCGCCGGAAGGGCACCCGGTGGTCGCGATGATGCCTTCAGCATGCTCGGCAATCAGCTCCGCGTCCATGCGCGGCCACTTGCCCAACTGCCCCTCATAGGAGGCCAGGGAGGAAAGCTTGAACAGGTTGCGCAGGCCGGTTTCATTCTCCGCCAGCATGGTCTGGTGGAGGTAGGCGCCGGAAGCGGAAACGTCATCGCGCTTCTGGTCCGGAGTTCCCCACAGCACGCGCTTCTTGTTGAAGCGCGATTCCGGTGCCAAATAAGCCTCGATGCCAATGATGGGTTTCACGCCAGCGCTGGTCATCCTTTGGTAGAAGGCATTGGAACCATACATGTTGCCATGGTCTGTCATACCGACGGCAGGCATACCTTGGCGAACCACCTCATCCGCCAACATATCCACCTTTGCCATGCCATCCAGCATGGAGAATTCGGTGTGGTTGTGAAGGTGAACGAAGGAGGAGTTTTTGGCCATGCGGCTCATCTTAGCGGGGACGTCAAACTTCGCCCGTAGGTCCTCGCTGAGGTACATTTTCTTAAATGTTCTACACCATTGCTGCCTATCTCATGTGGGGCTTCTTCCCAGCGTTCTTCCCGCTGCTGCGCCCCGCTAGCCCATTTGAGATTTTGGCCCACCGCATCGTGTGGACCGCCGTTCTCGTCACCGCAGTGTTGCTGGTGACAGGTGGCTGGCGCGAGCTGAAAGCGTTCAGCTTGCGCACTTGGGGGTGGATGCTCGCCTGTGGCGTGGCCATCACCATCAACTGGGGCACCTATGTCATCGCCATCAACAGCGATCACGTGGCCGATGCCGCACTGGGCTATTTCATCAACCCTCTTGTCTCCGTGGCCCTCGGCATTATTTTCCTCAAGGAGAAGCTGACGAAGGCGCAGGTGGCGTCGGTCAGCATCGCCTTCATCGCAGTGTTGTGGCTGACCTTCATGACCGGTCAGGCCCCCTATTATTCGCTGGCTTTGGCCTTCAGCTTCGGAATCTATGGTTTGCTCAAGAAACGCATCACGGTTTCCTCGATGGGCTCGGTGGCCGCGGAAACCTTGGTCATGCTCCCGTTCGCGCTGATCTACCTGGGCTACCTCCAGGCACAGGGCGAATCCACCTTCACTACCGAAGGACCTGGGCACATCGCACTGCTGGTTACCTCCGGCCTCGTCACCGCTCTGCCGTTGCTGTGCTTCGCGCAGGGCGCTAAGCACCTGCGTCTGTCTACCCTCGGCATGCTGCAGTACATGACCCCCATCATGCAGATGCTGTGGGCGCTGTTTGTCACCCAGGAACACATGTCCACGGAGCGTTGGATCGGTTTTGCCATCATCTGGGTAGCGGTCATCATTTACCTGGCGGACTTGGTGCGCATGGGCCGTGCTTCTCGACGCCGCGCCCGCCTCCACCCCGCAGAGAAAACAACCCCCAGCCGGGACTAGCGGCGCTTCAGCTCTTCGCGCGCCTCCCGAGCCCGGGCACGCCGGGCGGATTCCTCGCGCGCGTTGAGCGCCCACCGCGGCATGAGGATGGCCATGGCGATGCAGTAGATGGCCACCACGACGAGAATGCCGAAGGTGAGTTTGTCTGCTCCCCAGATCCCCTGCGCAATGGCGGCCCCGGAGGCGATGAACGCGCCCGCCCACATCAAGAGGTAGGCAAAGCGGTAGTTCGGCGGCCACTCGGAGGTATTGGGAAACAAACGCATGTCTTCTCCTTGGCAGTTCTAGCGGTTCTCATTCTGTCCGACGTTGGTGGGCGGGCGCACGCCGAAGGAGCCCCACGCGGCATCCTCGGGCGCGGCCTCCACGGTATCGACCCGCGGGTCGGAAGCGAGGGCGCGTAGCTGACTCCCACCGGAATACACCACGACGGCGTCGACCTTCGCTGGGGCTTCCTCCCCCATGTCACCGGCATGATCGGCCACGCGGGCCAGGACGGTATCGATGACGTCGGCGCGCTCGGCTCCTGCGACGGGTTCGGGAACGGCGATGGGGGCAGCCAGCCCGATCACGATGGCATCCATGCGTTGGATTGGTCTCAGCGCATCGGAGACCTCCTGTGCGCTCAGCGGCTCGCTAAAACCCACCAGCGCATAGGCTGGCTCGTCCGCCTGCGCTAGTGAGGCCTCCGCGCGTTCGCGATATTCAGCGGCAGTCTCGGTTCCATCCGGCCCCAGCTGGTCTCCTTGCAGCGCCGTGCGGGGCTGGGTGCCAAGGAGGCCGAAAGCGAGAACCACCACCAGCGCCAGCACCGCCAACAGCACCAGCGCCGCGGCCCGGCGGCGCCGATAGATGCGCTGGCGCGTGCTCCGCTGCGGGCTCATCCGCGCAAAACCTCCACGGCGTGCTTCAAGTCCTCGGGATAAGGTGCGGTGCATTCAAACCACTTGCCGGTACCCGGGTGGGTAAATCCGAGCTCTACCGCATGCAGCCACTGGCGGTTAAGTCCCACGCGCTTCGCCAAGTTCGGGTCACAGCCATACATCGGATCGCCCACACAGGGATGCCCGGTGGCGGACATGTGGACGCGGATCTGGTGGGTGCGGCCGGTCTCCAAGTGGACTTCGAGGAGGCTGGCCTCGCGGAAGGCCTCCAACAACTTGTAATGTGTCACCGCCGGTTTGCCATCATCGACGACCCCAAACTTCCAGCCCGCGGAAGGATGACGCCCGATCGGCGCATCAATGGTCCCCACGATGGGATCGGGCAGGCCCTGGACCACGGCGTGATAGGTCTTCTTCACGGTGCGCTCACGAAAGGCGTTCTTCAATTGGGAATAGGCCCGCTCGCTGGCGGCCACCACCATGACGCCGGAGGTGCCCACGTCGAGGCGGTGGACGATACCTTTGCGTTCGGTAGGTCCGGCGTCGGCAAGCGCATAGCCCGCCGCCCGCAGCCCGCCAATGACGGTGGGGCCATCCCAGCCCAAAGTCGGGTGCGCCGCAACACCCACCGGCTTGAATACACAGATGACGTCCTCGTCGCCATAGAGGACATCCATGCCCTCCACCAGTTCCTCCTTCGGGATGAGCGGTTCCTCAGGCGCTGGCATCATGACGTCAATCCAACCGCCGGCGCTTAAACGCTCGGATTTGCCCACCGCCACGCCGTCAATTTCTACATCGCCCGCCGTGCACAGCTGTGCAACTCGGGCTCGGGAAATGCCCAGGAGCTTGGCCAAGGCGGCGTCCACCCGCATGCCATCGAGCCCTTCGGGTACCGGTAACCTACGGCTTTCGCGCATTACACTCCCCCGTTTCCTGTTCCTCCGACTTCTCGTTCATCTCTGCCCAGAACATCGCGATGATGAAGACCACGACGCCACAGGTGATTGCCGCGTCCGCGATATTGAACACGGCGAAGCTGCCCACGGAGATATAATCCACCACGTGGCCGAACCAGAACCCTGGCTCACGGACCAGACGGTCGATAAAATTGCCCAAGGCGCCGCCGGCGATCATTGCCAGCCCGATGGCCTGCCACTTGTCATGAATGCGCGGGGCGGCGATTGCTACACCAACAACGAAGGCGAGTTGGATAGTGGTAAACAGCCACGTCGAGCCTTCCCCTCCCATAGAGAAGGCGGCGCCGGGGTTAAAGAGAAGGTAGAAGCGGAACCAGTCACCGATTACCGGTAGGGCTTCGCCTTCCGTGAGGATGGACAGCATCAGTGCCTTCACGGCTTGGTCGACGGCGGCCACACCGAGCACCACCGCAACCATCACTCCGATATAACTCCTTGCTTTCACTCGTTCCATTCTAAACAGGCTCATCCGGTAATTTGGAATGCGTGTTTCGTGTGAGAGCTCTAGCAGTCCTGTCCGCCACCGTCTTGGGAGTCAGCGGCGCGCTCGCCGGCTGTTCCTATTCCCAGCCGGCCAAGCCAGTAGAGGAGCCAGTGGGCTTAGGCCTCGATGCCCCGCGCGTCACCCTCCTAGAACCCGGTGACGACGCAAGCCGCGTTGTGGCTTATAAGGATCTCGATGCCACTCAGGAGCTGACCTATGAGGTCGCCACGGGTTTTGACCAGCAATTGCGCAAGGACGGTAGCTCGGCTCCTGCACCAGCGTCCAAGGACAAGGTCGCCCTTCCGCTACAGGCCTCGGTGGAGGCTGCCACCGAGAATGTTGAGGGCCAGTTGCCGGCCAGCCGCAACGCCTTCGTTACCGTGGGCAAGCCTAAGGCCGAAGGCGCGGACGTCTCCTCCGCCGAGGGCTTCCAATTTGGGTGGCGCGGCACGGATAGCGGGCAAATGAACTCGCTGCGCCTTGCCGCCCCGCAGGCCGCAACCGACGAGGCCCGCAGCACTGTGGAGCGCGCCATCACCAGCCTGACCTCGCTGCCCATCGTCTTCCCGGATGAGGAAATTGGCTCCGGTGCTCAGTGGGTCGTGGAATCGCGCGTTACCGGCGAGTCCACACTGCTGCAAACCACGACCTATACCTTGGATAAGCTCGACGGGGATATCGCCACGCTCAACGTCGAGGTTGAGCAGCGGCCATCCCTGGGCGCGCTCTCCTTCGACGGCGCTGACGCCCCCGAGGAGCTGCGGGGCAAAGAGCTCAAGGTCATGGACACCACGTCGACGTCGAAGGGCACGGTCACCGTTGATCTGACCAAACCACTTCCCACAGCCGGCGATGTCTCCGTGACTACTGCCATTTCTTATGGTGCGGACAGCTCCGATCTTCGCGTGGTGCAAACCAGCGCCACCGATATGACGTTCACCACCGACTAGTCCGCTGCGCGCCGCGCCTGCCCCGCATCAGGCAACCGCGCGCCGACCTTCGGACAGCACAGCGCCCGCCACCCACTGGCTCTCAATCCAGTGTGGTGGCAGGCGCTGAAGCTTGAATCCCAGTCTTACTGAGCCGGGGCGTCGGCTGGGGCCTCAGCGCCTTCTGCCGGGGCGTCGGCAGGAGCTTCGGCACCTTCAGCGGGGGCGTCGGCAGGCGCCTCTGCGCCTTCCGGTACGGAATCAGCACACATCTCCGGCACCTCTTCCGGCGGGACGATGTTGGTGACCAGGACACAGGCCCACGTCTTGGACAGCTTCCACGTGCCGCCCTCGTTGATGAACTCCACCTGGTCGGCGGTCTGCTGCTGGCCGTCCGGGGTATTGATGTGGACGGTCGCGAGCGCGGAATCCGGCACGAGGCCCGGGATGACCGGGGCAACGACCTCGAAGGTGGCGCCGGACTCGGCCTGGGACTGCGACATGACGTCGAAAAGCTCCGGCGCCGTCTCGCTGCCCTGGACCAGCTGGACCTTCTCTTCCTGCGGAAGGTTCGGGTCTGCGGCCTTGGTCAGGATCTCATTGAGCTGCTCCACGGTAGGCATCTCGGTGGAGGCCACCTGCGATGCGGAGGTTTCGCCCGAAGGCTTAGCGGCGGTGCTGTTCTCGGTGTCTGCATCCTCGGAAGACGAGCAGGCAGCCAGGGCAGTCGCGGCGCCCAGGGCCACAACGGCGGCGCTCAGCTTGAAGGATTTCACAAATACTCCTCACGTAGGGGATCGTGGTTTATCCCTTTTACTTTAGCGTCCACGACCGCCGCCCTGGGGTTCCCGCGCAGGTGCGTGCCTGTAGTAGCCTGCTGTCATGACTTTCGCCCTCATCGCCACCGGTGGCACCATCGCCTGCACGACGGTCCGTGACGGATCCCTGGTCCCCACCGTCAGTGGGCAACAGCTAGCCCAATTCCTCGACGCTGAAGTCGGAACACACGACATTGAGGTGGTGGAATTCCGCGCGCTGGATTCCAGCTCGATTACTTTGGCAGACCTCGATGAGCTACTGCTGTGTGCGCGCCAGCACCTTGCGCGCCCAGAGATTGATGGCGTCCTCATCACGCACGGCACCGATTCCATGGAGGAAACCGCGCTGGCGTTATCCCTCTTCGACCTCGGTGAGGGGCCCATCGTGCTCACTGGCGCGCAGCGCGCCTTCGACCACCCGGCTGGTGATGGCCCGCGCAACCTGCGCGATTCCTATGAGCTCCTGTGTTCCGGAAAGGCCGGCGTGTGGGTGCAATTCGGCGGCAAGACCATTCCCGGACGCGGCGCGCGCAAGTGGCATACTTCGCAGCTCAACGGCTTTGAGGAGCTACCGGTGGGTGACTCCGCTCTGGCGCCGTTGCCGCTCTCCCCCATGGCGCAACACCCCGTTGAGATCATCGCCGCCTACCCGGGTGCCGGCGCCGCGCTTGTCGACGCCTCCCTCAACCACACCCATGGCCTCGTCATCGAAGCCATGGGCTCGGGGAACATGGGTGAAGAGATGGGAGCTGGGGTTGCCCGCGCGCTGCAAGCGGGCGTGCCCGTGGTGATTAGCACCCGCACGCCCTACGGAACTACCAAGCTGGCCTATGGCGGCGCAGGTGGCGGTGCCACCTTGGGCGAGATGGGTGCGGTAGCCTCCGGTGGATTCCGAGCCGGCCAAGCCCGCATTATGCTCGCCGCGGCACTCGCTACCGACACACCGGTGGCAGAGATGTTTAGCACTGCCCCCTCCGCCACTGCTTATACCGCGGGCTAGCTATCCTCGCGTGGCGGTTCCTCCCCAGCGGTGTCAGTCACAGGATCATCGGCCTCGGTGGCGTCGCCTGGCAGCGCCCCCTCCCACGCCAGTGAGTCCAATGGATCGGCCGGGTGGAGATCTTCATCCTCAGCCGCAAAAGAGCGCACAAACCCCGGGCCCGTAGCGCGAGTTTCAAAGCGCACGCTGACCACCCCATGGCCGGCGCCTTGAATCCAGCCGTGTCCAAACTCGGGGTGGTGGACGTCCTGCGTAGCGTGCCAGCGGCGCATCGAATCCGATCCCGCTTCTCCCAGCGTTTCCGACTCTGCTCTGGGCTCCGTCTCCGTTTCCGGCGCGCCGGGCAGGTGGTCGCTGACGCCAGTCTCGTAATCCGTATCCGGAGCTGGACGCACGACCTCGCGGTCGAGCTCAGGAAATAGCACGTCTTGGCGGGCCTCCTCCAAACCCGAGTAGCTCACCCCGACCAGCCTGATGGGCCCGAGCTCCTCCGGGTAGCGCGCCAAGCTCAAGGCCTTAGCCTCGAGGACCTTCAGGTCATCCGTGGCATAGGGCAGCGTGGCCGAGCGGGATTCGATGTGGAAATCCGCCATCCGCAACTTCACCGTCACCGTGCGCGCGCCGCGGCCGTCCTTGAGCAGGCGGGAATGCGCGCCCTGCGCCGCGCGGATTAGTGCCGCATCCACCTCCGCCGCCGTGCGCAGGTCCGTGGGGTAGGTGAACTCGGTGGAGATTTGTTTAGCAATCGCGCGCGGGGCGACCGGACGCTCATCAATCCCTTGGGCGAGCTTCCACAGCTGCACGCCCACCACGTTGCCCAGTGAGATCTCGACTTCCTTGCGGCTCATCGCCGCCAGCTGTCCGATAGTCTCCACGCCAATGGCTGCTAGCTTCTGCTGGGTGACTGGGCCCGCTCCCCAGAGCTTGCCCACCGGCAGCGGGTGTATGAGCTCATCGAAGCGCTCCTGGGGCACGATGAAAGTCCCGTCCGGTTTGGCCTCCCCTGACGCAATCTTCGCGCTTTGCTTGCCTGCACCGGCGCCGATGGAGCTGGGAAGGCCCGTCTCAGCTCGAATCACTCGGCGCAGATTCTCCGACCACTCACGGACTTCGGCGGGCGTGGCTCCGGCGAGTGCGGCCGGTTCCATGAAGGCCTCGTCGATGGAGAGCTGTTCGATGACCCCCGCATGCTGCGCAATAATTCCAAATACCCGGCGCGAGGCCGCCACATACACCGCCCGGCGCGGCTGCACCACCACGGCTTTATAGCCCACGAGCTGCTGCGCGCGGAACATGGGCATTGCGGAATGAGCTCCATATGCGCGGGCTTCATAAGAGGCACCGGCGACGACGCCGCGTCCGCTCGTTCCACCCACCAACACAGGCCGGCCGCGCAAGGTAGGGCGGGTGAGCTGCTCCACCGACGCAAAGAACGCGTCCATGTCGATGTGAAGAACCCAGCGTTGCATGTGCTCCAGTTTAAACACCGCGTGTCCGTCACCCATTATTCATGTTTCTTTACCACCTTCGTAACCCCAACGCCCCCATCCGCTTACTTTACCGCCCTAACCTTTTTCGCCGTGACTTCTCAACTCTCGCCCCAACAACCTGCCTCCCAGGCCCACGTGGTCGTTACCGGCATTAAGCGCGAGTTCGCGGACAACACTGGTCTCCATGCCACTGACCTCGTCATTAACTCCGGCGAGTTCATCTCCATCCTCGGCCCCTCCGGTTGCGGTAAGTCCACGCTTCTGCGCTGCATCGCAGGCCTGGAAACCCCTGATACTGGAACCATTACCTTCTCCGATAAAGAAGTGTTCGGCCCACACACGAACGTTCCCGTTAATAAGCGCAACCTGTCCATGGTGTTTCAAGATCTGGCGCTGTGGCCGCACATGACTGTGGAGAAGAACATCGAGTTTCCCCTCACCACCGCGGGTAACAAGCTGTCTTCAGCGGAACGCGCAGAACGAGTGCGCACGTGCATGGACATGGTCGGCATCACCCCGAAGGCACAAGCTCGCCCCAATCAACTCTCCGGTGGCCAGCAGCAGCGCGTAGCCATCGCCCGCGCACTTGTGTCCAACCCGCAGTTGCTCCTAATGGATGAGCCACTCTCTGCGCTCGATGCTGCCCTGCGTGTTCAGATACGTGCCGAGCTCACTGCCTTGGTCCACGACTTAGGCCTCACGGTCATCTACGTCACCCATGATCAGTCCGAGGCTCTGTCCATGTCGGACCGCGTCGTCGTCATGAAGGACGGCGTCATCGAACAGTTCGCCGATCCTGTCACCCTCTACGACTCCCCTGCCACCCCCTTCGTCGGTGGCTTCGTGGGTACTATGAACCGCCGCGCTGGGCTTCCCGACGTCCGCCCGGAAAACCTCACCGTCCTTGACGCGGAGGAAGACATCGGGTCTTTCCCGCACCACGTGGACGGAATCGTCCGCACCGCTCAGTACATCGGCGGACGCTACGAGCTGCACTGCGATGTCGAAGGCGCTGACGAGCCTTGGGTGGCTTACAGCCGCTCTCGAGTCGATCGTGGTTCGACGGTACGTCTTGCGTACTAGTCACATCCGTTTTCTACTTTAAGGATTCTCCATGCTGTATAAGAAACTTTCTCTCGCCCTCGCTGCCGCCGCTGCTTCTGCCCTGGCTCTGACTGGCTGCGGTTCTGTTGATTCCGCTGACTCCACCGACGCATCCTCCGCCGACAACACCGGTGCTGAAACCAGCGCCGAGGCCTGGGAAGCCCCGGAGGGACTGTCCGGCGAGCTGGACTACTACTCCGCGAACCCGCAGGGCCTTACCGACGCCCTCGTCGAAGCCTTCGAGGAAAAGACCGATGTCAAGGTCAACGTCTTCGCCGACACCACCGGCAAGATCACCGCCAAGCTCAAGGCGGAAGAGGCTAACCCGCAGGCAGACGTGGTCTACTTGGCTTCTTGGTCCGCTGCTTCCAAGCAGGACAAGGCCGGCGCTCTGGCGGAGTACACCCCGGAAGGTGCTGACAAGATCACTTCCAGCTGGGTATCCAAGAACGGCACATTCACCGGCCGCGATGGCTCCGCCTTGGCACTGGTGACCAACACCAACGTGGTGGACTCCGCTCCTCAGGACTGGGAGGACCTCGCTGACGAAAAATACAAGGATCAGGTCATTATGCCGGATCCGCGCGAGTCCGGCACCGCCGCTGACCTCATTGCCGCCATGGTGGATCAGTGGGGCGAGGACAAGACCTGGGAGCTCTTTGACAAACTCTTCGACAACGGCATGATTGTCCAGGGCGCTAACGGTCCGGCCCTGGACCAGGTCACCTCCGGTTCTCGAGGCATCGTCATGGGTGGTGTGGACTACTCCGCATACTCCGCTCAGGCCAAGGGAGAGCCGCTTGAGGTTGTTATCCCCTCCTCCGGCACTACCGTCACCCCGCGACCGGTCATGATCCTCAAGACCACCGACAACAAGGACGCTGCCGAAGCTTTTGTCGACTTCATGTTCTCCGATGAAGCACAGGAGATTTCTGCTTCCAAGAACATGATCCCGGCCAACACCGAGATCACCCCGAAGAACGGCCCGAAGCTGGAGGAGATTGAAACCCTCAACGAGGATCTCGATGGCATCGCCTCCTCCTCCAAGGACATCAAGGAAAAGTTCGCTGAGCGCTACCTGAAGTAGCCTCTACTATCTCACCACGGAGCAACCCCGCCTTATGAGCACCACTATCCGCAGCCCTCAGCGCACCCTTGGCATTTATGCAGTACTCTTCGTGCTGTTCGTGCTTGTCGCTGCGCCATTGGTATCGGTGCTCATCAGCGCTGTGGTGGGGTATCGCGATGAGCCTTCTTCTCTCCACAAGATTGTGGAGCCGGGAATGGGAGAGGTGCTGCTCAATACGGTCGTCCTCTCCCTCCTCGTGGTGGTCTTTTCTACTCTGTTCGCCGCCCCGCTAGCTTTCCTGCGCGCGTGGACGTCTTTTTCTAAAGCGAACTGGATAGAAATCGCCATCATGATTCCTTTCATGACCCCGCCTTTTGCCGCAGCAATGGCGTGGATGGATTTCACCCGCCGCGGTGGAGTCTCCGAATTGCTCTTCGGGCATACCGTCGGCAAGCTCGCGCATGACGCCATTTACTCGGTTCCTGGCATGGCTTTCATCATGGCGTGCGAGCTCTTCCCCTTCCTCTATCTCATCCTGCGCAACTGTCTGACCTCAATTCCTGCATCCTCTCTGGAAATGGCTCAAGTCGCAGGCGCCAGCCGGTGGCAACAGATTAGTCGCATCATCCTCCCCACCGTCGTGGGCCCCTATTCACTGGGCGCACTGATCATTTTCATCAAGGCTGCCGGCGAGTTCGGCACCCCAGTTACCTTGGGAAACGCCATCGGTTTCACGGTCCTCGTCTCCTCCATCTACCAAGACGTCACCATCGACCCGTTGAGTTTCTCCGATGCAGCAGCCTCCTCATCGGTGTTGTTTGCACTTGGTGTGGGCGCATGGGCATTCCAGCAATGGGTCTCGCGGCGCGACCTTACCGGTGGTGGACGAGTATCCCGCCAAGTCTCGCTCCGCATCGGCACCGCAGGCAAGGTCCTTGGCAGCTTAGTTGCTTTCCTCATCATCGCCTGCTCGGTGCTCATCCCGTATATTTCCATCACCCTGGCAGCCATGACCATTCTGCGATCCGCGCCCCCAACGCCTCAAAACCTCACCTTCGACTATTTCGCCATCGTCCTGCAGATGCCTTCCGCTCAAGAAGCTTTGCTGCGTTCCATCGCCCTCGGTGCAATTGGCGCCACAACGGCGGTCATCCTCGGCATCGCGGTCACCTTGCTCACCCAGCGAACCAGGCAGATCAGCGCCCGTGTTGTCGACTTCCTTGCTGTAGCACCGGATACCGTCCCCGGAATCGTTCTCGCCATTGGCTTCATTCTCCTATGGAACGCTCCCTGGCTGCCATGGACACCTTATGGCTCCATGATCATCCTCGTCATGGCTTTTACTGTTCTCTTCCTGCCGATGGCGGTGCAGAACATCAAGACCTCCGCTGGCGCGGTTTCCCCTTCGGTCTACGAGGCAGCCGCCGTGTCCGGTGCCTCCGCCTCCCACACGTTGCGCAGCATCACCTTGCCGCTGCTTGCCCCGGGTATCTTTGCCGGTTGGCTGCTGGCGTTCTTTGTGGGCTTCCGCGAGCTCGTCATGTCCTCCCTGATCCGCCCGAGCCAGCTCAATCTCCTTGCGCCGTGGATCATGAACCAATTTGACCAGGGCCACCGCGCTGAAGCCATGGCTATGACGCTCATCGGTGTAGGAACCTCCACTGTCGTGCTAGTCCTAATCACTTGGTGGCAAGGAAGGAGGGCGCGTGGCTAGTATCCTCATTTTCGCGGACCTTCACCTTGGCCGCCCCGACGCGCCAGGCATGGAGTGGGTGCTAAACGTACTGGAGGTCACGACTGCGGATGCATGTATCTGCCTCGGTGACATCATTGACCGCAAAGCCGACGCAGCCACCTACGTACCCCAAGCACAGAAAGTCATGGCTCGCGCATGCGAGCTTTTCAGCGACGTCCATTTCATCTCCGGGAATCACGACGTCCACCACGAACTCAGTCTCTCTTCGCCTGTAACGGTTCATTCCGCCGACGTTCACTCCTTTCACTGCGCCGGCGCTACCGTTGTCACCGCCGCGGTAGCTGCCGATCCCGATCCCCGCACACTCACCTTTCCAACGCGCCAGAGCAACGAGCCGCATCTGGGATTACTGCACTCATCAGTGACCGGTGAATTCTCTAAAGGCATATGCTTGCCCACGACACCCGAACAGCTACAGGCCTGTGGCTTCGACGCATGGATTCTTGGCCACGTCCACACTCCACAAGTGCTTCAGGACAATCCCTTTATCGGTTGGGTCGGTATGGGAGAGGCAGTGCTTTACGACGTCCCCACTTCCTCCCTCACTCGCCTCTAACACATCTCCTACCTGACCACACGCGCCGCTCAGAGAACTAGCTCTCACTTGCCCACCGCGTGATCAATGTCTCACGAATTGGCGTTTGCGCTAGACCGAGAGCACCGCATGCATGCATCATGTATACATGCAAAAAGACAAGGTACCCGCCGCGGAACGGGCCTACGATCACCTCAAGCGCCGCATCATCGATGACGACATCGATGACTCGGAGATGCTCTCCGAAGCCGCCCTTGCCGCCGAGCTGGGAATGAGTAGAACCCCGGTGCGCGAGGCTTTCCTCCGTTTGGAGGTGGAGGGCTTCTTGAAGCTCTACCCCAAGCGCGGTGCGCTGGTCGTACCGATTAGCCCCCGCGAAATCCGTGAGGTCTACGAGGCGCGCCTCCTCGTGGATGAGAACTCTGCCCGCCATATTTGCGGACTGTCCGCAGAGGAGCGCAGTCTCATCGCCGATGTCCTCGTCGCCACCATCGATGAGCAAAAGGCCGCCCTAGACGCTGGCGATCTGGGCACCTATACCCAACTGGATGCGAAGTTCCACCAAACCATCATGGACAACGGCGGCAACCGCCTCCTCGCCCACCTCGGCCACACCTTGCGCGAGCGCCAACACCGCTTTACCGCAACTGCCATCGGCCGCAGCGTCGAGAAGGCACGCGGCTTCGTGGCCCAGCACGCCTTGCTTGCCGACGCCCTCCGCACCGGCGACATCGACACCTACCTGACCGAACTCCATTCCCACCTCAACTCCTCAAGGAAGCAACTGTGACTGTCTCTGCGCATTCGAACCCGCTTGTCGAGGCGCCTACTCCCCAACCCGACGCCCCCACAGACGCCGACACCACCGAAAGCACTGAAAGCGCTGCCTCCCCAGGCTCGCCCAGCCGCTCCGCCGAAGCGCCGCTGCCTAAGCGCGCGTGGTTCCCCGTCGCCGGTGCCATGATCGCGGTTGCTTGGGGCGGAAATGAATTCACCCCGCTGCTGGTGATGTACCGCGAGACCTCGAATTTTTCCCAGGTGACGGTCAACGGGCTCTTAGCCGCCTACGTGGTTGGCATCATCCCCGCACTGCTCATCGGTGGCCCGCTGTCCGATCTGCTCGGCCGCCGCCCACTGCTGCTCCCCGCGGCACCGCTGTCCTTGGTGGGATCTTTCTTGCTCTCCATCGCCCCCAACGAACCACTCATCATCGCGTTGGGACGCGTCTTGTGCGGTATGGCATTAGGCCTAGTCATGGCGGTGGGTTCAACGTGGATTACGGAGCTCATCACGAGCGCCGGCGGCGACCCAGCGTCCGGCGCTCGTAAGGCTTCGTTGTGTTTGACCGCCGGCTTCCTCGTCGGCGCGGGTATCGCTTCGGTGCTGGCCCAGTGGGGGCCATGGCCGACTCACACGGCCTATATCCTCCACATGCTGCTCACGCTGTTGACTGCCGTGTGGATCCTGCATACGCCTGAGACCCGCCAGCCCAGCCGAGGCGATGTCAAGACCACCATCCTGGAGCTCAGGGTGCGTGACATGCTGGAGATGCTCCACATCCCCGCCGCTGCGCACAAGCGTTTCCTGCGTGTCGTCGTGCCTGTGGCCCCCTGGGTCTTTGGCTGCGCGGGAGCGGCCTATGCGCTCCTTCCACAGCTGCTATCCGAATCCGCTGGAAACGCCCCCATCGCTTTCTCCGGCCTGATGACCGTCATCACCCTGGGCTGCGGCGTGGCCGTCCAGATGCTGGGCCGCCTGGTTGATACCCACAAGTCCGCGCGAGCCTCGGCCCTGTCGATGTTCGTCATCACCGTCGGCGCAATCCTCGGGGCGTTTGCTGCGCACTCGCTGTCCCTGCCGCTCGGCATCGCGGCCGCCGCCACGATGGGCGCGGGATACGGTTTGGCGCTGGTCGCTGGATTGTCCGAGGTCCAGCGCATCGCGGGCGAGCGAGAGCTCGCCGGCTTGACCGCCGTGTACTACTCCATTTCTTACACTGGCTTCTTCATCCCGATGGCCTTTAGCGCGCTTGCGCCCTATATCGGCTTCACGGCGTTGTTCAGCATCGGCAGCTTCTTGGCGCTGGTGTGCCTCATCAACGTCATCCTTGCGTGGCGCGCACACCTGCCCGGAACCCGCCGCTAGCGCACACGCCCCGTCATCGCGGCCCCCTCCGGGCCGCCCTGCGCCACCAGTGCGCAGATGCTCAAAGCTCCGCCTCCCCGCTCGAGGGAAGCGGAGCTTTTCGCTGCGGATTTAGGCCTTGGCCACGGTAGCCGTCACGCCCTTGAGGACATCATGGATGTTCTGTCCATCGCTTGGCTCGAAAGCCTGGGTCGTCACAGTGAAGTCGACGGCAAGCACCTCCGCCGCGATGTGCTCGCGGTGGCGATGAGCCCACTCTTCCTTCTCCGCGGGAACGGAGAGAACCACGGTGATGCGGTCAGTCACCACGAAATCCTCGGCCTTACGCGCATCCTGCAAACCGCGGATAACGTCCGCAGCCCAGCCCTCTGCCTCGAGCTCTTCCGTCACCTCGGTATCCACGGCGACGAGGCCATCGAGCCCTTCCACGCGAGCCGTCGACTTCGCATTCGCCGCCTTGAGGCGCTCGGTGTACTCGTCCGGGGATAGGCGGATATCGCCGTCGACCACAACGTCCTCGCCCTCGCGCACGTAGTTGCCCGCCTTGAGGTTCTTGATAGCTCGCTGAACATCCTTGCCCAAGCGCGGACCGGCTACCTTGGCGTTGCACACGACCTCGAAGGTGCCCACCGCGTCGACATCGTCGGTAAGCTCAACGTCCTTAACGTTGACCTCATCCCGGATGATGTCCTTGAAATCCGCCAGGCGCGCCGAATCCTTCATCGCCACCGTCAGCTTCGGCAGCGGCAGGCGGTTGCGCAGCTTGTTGGACTTGCGCACCGAGGACGCCGCGGAGGCCACCGCGCGGGTGGCATCCATGGCGGCCACGAGGGCATCGTCAGCCGGGTAGTCCTCGGCCTTCGGGTAGGAAGCCAAATGCACGGAACGCTCACCGGTCAGGCCGCGGTAGATAACCTCGGCCACATGCGGCAGCAGCGGCGCGACCACGCGGGAGACCGTCTCCAGGACCGTGTAGAGCGTATTGAAGGCCTCCGGATGGGTTTCCTCGCCCTCCCAGAAGCGGTCACGGGAGCGGCGCACGTACCAGTTGGTCAGCGCATCCGCGAAGAGGCGGACCTCCTCCGTTGCCGAAGCAATATCGGTATTCGCCAGCGCGTCGTTGGTGTTCTTCACCAAGTCATGGGTCTTGGCCAAGATGTAGCGGTCCAGCACGTTGGTGGAGCTCACGTCGAACTTTGCGTCCTGGGAGGCGTAGAGCTGCAGGAAGGTGTACGAGTTCCAGATCGGCAGGATGGCCTGGCGCACGCCCTCGCGGATGCCCTGCTCGGTGACGATGAGGTTGCCGCCACGCAAGATCGGCGAAGACATGAGGAACCAGCGCATCGCATCCGAGCCATCGCGGTCGAAGACCTCATTCACATTCGGATAGTTGCCCTTGGACTTCGACATCTTCAGGCCATCATTGCCCAACACGATGCCGTGGGCGACAACCTTCTTGAACGCCGGGCGGTCGAACAGGGCGGTGGACAACACGTGCAGGAGGTAGAACCAGCCGCGCGTTTGGCCGGAATACTCCACGATGAAGTCCGCCGGGGAATGCGTCTCAAACCATTCCTTGTTCTCAAACGGGTAGTGCTTCTGAGCGAACGGCATCGAGCCGGACTCAAACCAGCAATCCAGCACGTCCGGCACGCGGCGCATCGTGGACTTGCCCGTCGGATCATCCGGGTTCGGACGAGTCAGCTCATCAATGTACGGGCGGTGCAGGCTCGTCGGACGCACGCCAAAGTCACGCTCCAGCTCATCCAGCGAGCCATAGACATCGACGCGCGGGTACTCCGGGTTATCGGAGATCCACGCCGGGATCGGAGCGCCCCAGTAGCGGGTGCGGGAGATGTTCCAGTCGCGAGCACCCTCCAGCCACTTGCCGAACTGACCATCGCGGATGTGCTCCGGCAGCCACTCGATCTCGTTGTGGTTGAGCTCGACCATGCGGTCACGGAACTCCGTCACCTTGACGAACCATGCAGGCAGCGCCATGTAGATGAGCGGCTCGCCGGAGCGCCAGGAGTGCGGGTAGGAGTGCTCGATGGTCACGTGGCGCACCACGCGGCCAGCGGCCTTGAGGTCCTTGATGATGGCCTTGTTGGCATCGAAGACGAGCTGGCCCTCATACGGCGGTACCTGGGAGGTGAACTTACCGTCCTCATCCACCGGGATGACCAGGCCCACTCCGTACTTCTGGCAGGTGAGCATATCGTCCTCACCGAAGGCCGGGGCCTGGTGGACCACGCCCGTGCCGTCCTCAGTGGTGACGTAGTCAGCAAGCAAGACCTGGTACGCATTCTCGACATCCGGGAAGAAGCCGAAGATGGGCTCGTACTTGAAGCCCTCCAGCTCCGCGCCCTTGAACGTCTTGAGGACTTCCACCTCACCCAGCTCCTTCGCCAGGGTGCCGGTCAGCGCTTCAGCCATCACGAAGGTACGGCCAGCAAAGTCGCCCTCGGTGGCCTTGAACAGGACGTAATCAACCTCCGGGTGAACCGCCAATGCCAGGTTGGACGGCAGGGTCCACGGGGTGGTGGTCCAGGCGAGGAAGGAGGCGTCGGCAAGCTCGGCGTTCTCCGCCAACGTCTTCTCCGCCGCACTTCCCTCCACGGCACCAGCCACCGGGAACGTCACCGTCAGGGTCGGGTCCTGACGCATCTTGTAGGAGTCATCCAGGCGGGTCTCCTGGTTCGACAGGGAGGTGTGCTCCGCCCAGGAATACGGCAAAACCCTAAAGCCCTGGTAGATCAGGCCTTTGTCATAGAGCTCCTTGAACACCCACATGACGGACTCCATGTACTCCAAGTCCATGGTCTTGTAGCCGTTCTCGAAATCCACCCAGCGAGCCTGGCGGTTGACATACTCTTCCCACTCATCGGTGTACTCGAGGACGGACTTGGCGCAGTACTCGTTGAACTTCTCCAGGCCCATCTCCTCGATCTGGCCCTTGTCCGTGATGCCGAGCTGCTTTTCTGCCTCCAGCTCCGCCGGCAGTCCGTGGGTATCCCAACCGAAGACGCGCGGGACGTGGTTGCCGGCCATGGTGCGGTAGCGCGGGACGATGTCCTTGACGTAACCGGTCAGCAGGTGGCCGTAGTGCGGCAGACCGTTGGCAAAGGGAGGGCCATCATAAAAGACATACTCGGGGCAGCCCTCTGTCTGCTTGAGGCTGGCTTTAAAGGTGTCGTCGGCCTTCCAGTACTTCTGGACTTCCTGCTCCATATCGGGGAAACGGGAAGACCCAGCAGTCATATCAACTTTGGGATAAACACTGCCGACGTTCGCGGGGCTATTACTCATCTAAAAATTCCTTCACTCGTTCGCTGTGACGGGGACGCGCCGTACGGCTCGCGGTACCACCCCGCTTGGGCGCCGAGGCGCCCCGCTTCGTTGATGTGAAGGAGATGACGGTCCCTACCCGCCCGGTTCTAATAATGCGACGCTCACGCGCCTCACGTTCTTCCGGAATGCTCCCCGGTGATAGCCGGCTCACTGCATATAGCTCCAAAGTATAACCGAGGGGTCAAGTTTTCACAGGCCCAGGTTCCCGAAAGCCTCAAAATAGAAACGCCAGTACATAAAAGAGGCACCTGAGATAAGGTTTTCCACAGGAACATTTTTTCTAATGCGCGCAGGTCATAAGGTGCTTTAAGCTCCACAAATATGAACGCGCTACAGACTTTCCTCAACGCACTCGGGGCCGGCATCGATGTCGTCGCCGAGTGCGAAGGCATGTCTGAAGCAGACCTCATCGCCGCTGGCTCCCCAGACAAAACCGCGGCGCAATTGGTGCGCTTGCACACGAGCTTCTTTGGCAAGACCGCCATGACGCGGATGCAACGCGACGCGGTGAAAGCTGCGCGCCAACGCGGCCACTCTCTGCCGACACTGGAGGTCATCGACCGCTATGCCCGCAAAGCCAAAACCCAAGCACTGGGCTGGAAACTGCGTCTAGAACTCTGCCGAACGAGCGCCGATACCCTCGCGATGGAAACACTGGCGAAAAAGAAGCTCAAGGAACACTCGGCACCATCCACGCCGAAAGAGGGCGTGGCTGTTTACCGCCGCCGCAATGCACCGTGGACAATGGCGATAACAGGTCCCTCGCAATTGATTGCAGAGCTTAGCGACGCCGTCGACCGCGAACGCCCCCTCGAGTCCATCCGCGAGGCCTTCTTCAAAGGCGCCGCCCCGCGCCGCGGTCTGCAGACTAATATCCTCGTACCACTGGACGCCATGACGAAGATTCTTAACGGTGACGGCGAGGAAATCACCCTCCAAATGACCAATGGTGCCACGATGACCGGCGCGGAATACCTCAACAAAGTCATCGCCGATGAGATCGATAAAGAAGGCGCACTCGCAACCCTTTTCCACCCCTATCACGGACCGGTCAACCTCTACTACGAGGAGCGCTCGGCCAGCATCAAGCAACGCATTATGGCTATGGCCGAGTTCCCAGTCTGCGCGTGGGATAAGTGCATGAAACCGGCCGATGAATGCCAGGTTCACCATCTCATCGCGTGGAAGAACGGCGGGTACACCAACCAAGAAAACTTGGTGATGCTCTGCCCCTATCACAACGGGGTGAACCAAGACGACCCGAATGCGCCGCCGGGTCGCGGCCGCATGGCTCGGGTCGGGGGTAAAGCGAAAAGGACTCACGGCCCTCCCCCACCGCCCACGCCGTTGCAAGCTCCTCCCGGGTTATTCGGCACCCCGGAAAGAAACGACTAGAAGCTACACAACTAGGAGTCTTAGCAAAAGCAGCCCTCCACCCAGAACTATTACTGGGCCGAGGGCTACTCGTCGTGCCTGCGGCGGATTTTGATCACGGTGTCTGCGATGAACAGGACAATGCCCACCCCGGCGGAGGCGAAGAGCAGATACAAAGACCACTCAGCGGCAGTGAGGATGTAGTTCACGAAGGCCAAGAAAGCAACAAAGGCCAACAGCAATGCGCCGATAAGCATGCGTGCTCCTTCCCCACCAATGACTAAGGGCTCTGTGCTTTACAAAGAATGTATACCTACAAACGTATACCTACATAAAAGAATAAGGGCGCCCCCGCAGGGACGCCGTTCATTCACTGATTAATTGTTGGACTTGCCGGCTTCACCGTTAGGAGCAGCGGTGCCGCGGGACTCCAGCTCCTCAAGCTGAGACTGCAGCAGGGTCTTGAGGCGGGTACGGTACTCGCGCTCGAAGGTACGCAGCTCGGAAATGCGAGCCTCCAGAGCGGTCTGCTGCTGCTTGACCGTGTTCATAACCTCGGTGTGCTTCTTCTCAGCATCTGCCTGCAGGGCAGCTGCCTTCTCCTCAGCCTGGCGAATCTGTGCCTCAGCGCGGGACGTTGCGTCAGACTCAGTCTGCTTTGCCTTGTTCTCGGCATCCGCCACCAGCTTCTTGGAGCGGGTATCAGCTTCCTGCAGCTGTGCATCGTAGCGCTTCTGGGCGTCAGCAAGCTGGGCCTTGGAGTGCGAGTCGGCGTCGGCAAGCTGCTTCTCTGCAGCCGTACGAGCCTCAGCGAGCATGGACTCGGAATCAGCCTTAGCCTCACTGGTAAGACGGTCCGCCATCTCCTGAGCGAGACCCAGCACGCGGGCGGCCTGCATGTGGGTATCCGGGGTGGCGAGGCCCTGTTCGTTGGACTGAGCAGCGCCTGCACCAGCCACAGCAGCGGCGGAAGAGGCAGTGGTGGAAGCAGCGGAGTTCTTCTTTGCGGACTCCAGCTCCTTCTTGGTGCGCTCCAGCTCCTTCTTGGAGGCCTCGAGCTCACGCTTGGCGGCAGCAGCTTCTTCGCGAGCAGCCTTAAGCTCCGCGGAGTTGTCCTGTGCCTGAGCAGCCGGCGCCTGGGCTGACTGTGCCTGAGCGGCCTTCGCCTGCTCCTGTGCGCGCTTAGTCTCTTCATTAGCCTTGGCAATCTCGTTCTTGGAGTCAGCCAGCTTTGCTTCGTACTCGGCGCGCAGCTTGGACTCGACTTCCTTACGTACGGCGGCCTCGTCGACCTTTGCGGCAGAAGCGCCGCCAGCAGCGGCGGCCGGAGCCTGAGACTTCAGTTCCTCAACATGGGCGTGGAGATCATCGTTCTCGTCCTGCAGCTGAGCAAGAGCATCCTCAACGAGGTCGAGGAACTGATCGACCTCATCCTCGTTGTAGCCACGCTTGCCAATTGGCGGCTTGCTGAAAGCGACGTTGTGTACATCAGCTGGTGACAGTGGCATTGACTTCTCTTCCCCTTACGAATCGGTCAAACCTCTAGAGGGTCCAGAGGCCGGGTACATATGCGGTTAATAATACGGATTGTGGTAACTGATTGTATCCGAATCAACACATTATCTAACGCTGGCACGAGTCTCAACGTTAACAGGAGGGTTTAATACACCCGTTTATTACATTGCAAGCCCATTGGCGCTGAAAAATAGCCAGCCAATAAGTTGCGAAAGGATGGACAAAAGCAGGAACAAAACGATGATGGAAACGTCGAGCGCAATGCCCCCTAGCTGCAGCGGCGGAATAACCTTACGCAGCGCCTTAACTGGCGGGTCAGTGACGACGAAGAGCACCTCGGCAACCATCATGAACCAGCGGGGCGGATTGAATTGACGCGAGAAAGACTGAATCATCTCGATGACGATGCGCGCCAACAAAATCCACGAGTAAAGACTCACGGCGACGAGCAGAATTGAACCTAAAGCATTCACAGTGCCCGAGCCTATCCGAACCACCCCGCAGACGGTACTCCCCCGCCCGAGGGTTCGCCCTCGGCGAACAGAGATGGCACCGCGGCAGCCGCACCGCCGCCGAGAATGCCGCTCCGCTTAGACCGCTAGGGAAATGGCGAGAAAACCAACAAACCGCCCCACCGCCTTTTCTCCCCCCCTTAGCCAACACAGGGGAGAAAAGGCGCTGAAGCGGTTAAAGCGCGAAGCCTTTAGCGCAGGTGCGCTGCGCGCTCGAGCTCAACAGTGGAGATATCGGCACCCTTCGGCACGATAGCGAAAACCTTACGGCTAGTGTCCACGCCCTTCGTCAGGTTCTTCATGCGGCCTTCCAGCGCAAAGCAGAGGCCAGCAGCGAAGTCAACGAAGCGCTTTGCGGAGCCGCGGTCGGCGTCAGTGAGCTCGAAGACCACTGCGTCACCATCACGGAAGGGGCCGCCAACCTTCGCTGCATCATCGAAGGAAACGAGCGACAGCGCCACGATAGTCGGGACAAATTCCTCTTCCTGCTTCTCGTAGGAAGGTGCATACGCCGGAGCACTATAAGTGCGCTCATCTGCGTAATAAGCATCGTCGGCGTCCATGTCCATCGGGCCTAGCCCGAAGAACTCTTTAGTCCTATCAATCAGTGACATTCTGGGTCTCCCTCTGACCTAGTGTGTGCTGTTCATTTGCTGTCTTGTAATGCACTTTTACAATGACAATTAACCTAGCGGGCGCTCTCCCATAATTCCGGTTCCGACACGCACGATATCTGTTCCAGATACAATCGCTGCCTCCATGTCAGCGCTCATTCCGGCGGACATTTTCAGGTCTCGCCCAAGCTTGGCCGCCACCTCATCCGTCAGTGCCCTCACCTGGGTGAAAACCTCCGCCGGATCGCTCTCCAGCGGTGGAACCACCATGAAGCCACGCAGCTGCAGGTTCTCTAGATCTTCGACCAGATCCACCAGAGCAGGTACGTCCTCTAGCGGGCAGCCGCCACGCGCGGTATCACCGTCGGCGGAAACCTGAATATAGACTGAAAGCGTGTCCTCACGCTGGCCGCGTTCCTGGGCCAGAGCCACGCCGCGGTCGAGTGCTCTGGCGAGCTTTTCTGAGTCAAGCGAGTGAACACTATGCGCCCACCGGGCCACGTGGTTCGCTTTCTTGGTCTGAACCTGGCCAATCATGTGGAACCGAATCTCCGGCAGAGCCTCCGCCTTGGCGCGGGCCTCCTGCTCGCGATTTTCCGCCACATCCGTTACCCCTAGCTCTGCCAGCAACGCGATGTCTTCGACCGGGTGAAACTTCGTCACCGGCAGCAATTGCGGGGCGGGGCGGCCAGCGGCCTCAGCGAAGCGGTGAATATCCGAACGGGTGCGCTCCAGGCCAGCCCGCAATTCTTCGCGGCGCTTCGCGCTGCCTTCTGCTGAGTTTTCTGCGCCGCCTACTGTCGACGCTGTGTCCTTGTCCGTCATTAATCCTCCAACCAAATCACGCCGGCTTGGCGTCCAGTAACGCCCTCGCGGCGATATGAAAAGAAATCCGTGTCCTCAATCGTGCAGCGTGGGTCCGATTCAATTGCCGTAACCCCCATCTCCATCAATTGACGAATTAGCCCAGCGCGCACGTCGACGCCCCAGGTACCCGACGCCGTGCGGGTCTTGGAGCCAGGCAGGTGCTTCTCGACGTCCTCGGCCATCTGGTCCGGAACCTCATAGTTACGCCCAGAAGCGGCCGGCCCCATAAGCACCTGGATCGACGAAGGGGTAGCCCCCAGCTCAATCATCGCGTTGACCGTGTTCCGTACGATGCCATTGCGCGCGCCCAGGCGCCCGGCGTGGGCGGCGCCGATGACGCCCGCGGAGACGTCGACAAGCAGCACCGGCGTGCAATCAGCCACGAGCACGCCCAAGCCCAGGCGTTTTTCGGTGGTCACCACCGCATCGGTGGCCGGCACGGGCTCCTTCGCGCCGCGGTGTTCGGCGCCCACGACCGTCACCGTATTGGTGTGCAGCTGCTCCATCCACACGATGTCCTCTAAGCCCGTTGCTCGGAGAAGCCTCTCGCGGTTGGCGGCCACAGCGGCGGGGTCATCGCCGACGTGATCGCCTAAGTTGAAAGAGTCATAGGGGGACGACGACGCCCCGCCGGCACGGGTCGTAAATACCATGCGGACGGGGCGTCGTACTGCGTGTGCTTCCTCGTTTACTGGCATGCACTCCAGAGTAGCTGGCTGGGACTAGCGCATGAAGGACGGCACGTCGAGATCGTCGTCGCCATCGTCATCGAAGTCACGGCTGTTACGCTCAGCGGGGCGCGAGAGGCGGTACTCGTCATCGGCACCACGACGGTACTCCTCACCGCGGAAGCGATCCGAGGTGGTAAACAGTCCGCTCGACGGGGCCGGCTCAGCCGGCTGCTCGCGCTCGTAGGAGTGGCGCGGGGTGTACTCGTCGCGGCCGATGCGCTGGGCGTCAGCTCGCTGCGGCTCGGCACGGGTGTACTCTTCGCGCGGGGCCTCGGTGCGCGGCGCGGCGGGGCTCTCAGGCTGTGCTTCAGCACGGTTCTCGAAGAGGGAACCCGGGCGTGCGGCCGGGGTAGCCTCCGAACCCTGCTGCTGCGCCTGGCCAGGCTGCGCCGGCTGGGAGGTCATGTTGGCTTGTGCATCGAAGCCGGTAGCGATGATGGTGACGCGAACTTCGTCGCCAAGGTTGTCATCGATGATGGTGCCGAAGATGATGTTGGCGTCCTCGTCGGCGCGCTCCTCGACCATGGAGGCAGCGGCGTTGACTTCGTGGAGGCCCAGGTCGGAGCCACCGGCGATGGACAGCAGCACGCCCTTGGCGCCCTCCATCGTCGACTCCAGCAGCGGGGAATTGATGGCCTGCTCAGCGGCAGTGAGCGCACGGTTGTCGCCGCGGGCAAAGCCGATGCCCATGAGTGCGGAACCGGCGTCGGACATGACGGAGCGAACGTCCGCAAAGTCGACGTTGATCATGCCCGGGATGGTGATGAGGTTGGTAATACCCTGCACACCATTGTGCAGGACTTCGTCGGCGGCCCGGAAGGCTTCGACGATGGACAGCTCCTCGCCGCCCAGCTGCATGAGGCGATCATTCGGGATGACGATGAGGGTATCGCAGACCTCGCGCAGCTCTTCGATGCCGGCCATGGCCTGACGGGTGCGGCGCGCGCCCTCGAACTTGAACGGGCGGGTAACGACACCGACGGTCAGAGCGCCCATCTTCTTTGCGATGGAGGCAACGACAGGGGCTGCGCCGGTACCGGTTCCGCCGCCCTCGCCAGCGGTGACGAAGACCATGTCGGAGCCCTGGAGGGCGTCTTCGATTTCGGTCTTGTGATCCTCCGCGGAGGTCTTTCCTACCTCCGGGTTAGCGCCGGCGCCGAGGCCGCGGGTGGCCTCGCGTCCGATGTCGAGCTTGGTATCCGCATCCGAGAAAATCAGCGCCTGGGAATCGGTGTTGATCGCCACGAACTGGACTCCCTTGAGCCCTTCTTCGATCATGCGGTTGACAGCGTTGACACCGCCGCCGCCGACGCCGACGACCTTGATGTCCGCGAGATTGTTGCTAGATGAGATCATACGAGGGTCTCTTGCCTTTCGAATAAGGTTTTAATGTAAACGAGGAGGCGCCTCTTTTCGTGAGAGGCGGTTACATCCATCTTTAACGACAATGGGGTAATTTCGGCGCACATTTTGCCGCGTGTCGGTACCCTCAACCTCTACTTTAGGGTTGCTGACATGCGGTTTTCTTAACAAGCGCCCCACCCGTCCCACTCGCGACGCCCCTAGCGGCGAGTCACCAGCGACGGGTTAGAAATGTTCCAGGATTCGCCCTCAAGTTTGAGCACATCTTCGAAAGCAATCGCCTTGTTTTTATTGTCTTCGGATGCCCCCCAAAAGATGGTTTTCTCTTCCTCAGTGTGGAAGGTCAGCGAATACCTGTCTTTGATCTCGAGGGTCGTCACCTTCTCCCGAATCGGTGCGGGGAGGGCTGCAACGGCCTCGACGGCCGCCTGCATCTCTGGGGAGCCGGAGTCTGTGCTACCGGTCAGCTCCACGGCCTCGGGTGGTGCTTCATCTTCCACAAATTCCTTACCGTGATTATCTACCAACACCGTCGTGCCACCATTGCGAACAAAGGCCACTGCCTCATGTTCGGTGATCTCAATGTGCACCGTCGACGGGAATGCCCGCGATACCGTCGCGCTTTCTACCCACGGGAGCGACGCCACGCCCTGCGCGGCCTCGCGAGCATCCAAGCGCGCGAGGTTCGAGCCCTTGGCGACACCACTAGCTTGCTCCACATCCTCAGCAGCAACGTGATCGTTTCCCACCACCTCGAAGGATTTCACCGTGAGGATAGGAAAAAGCCACACTGCTGCTGCAGCGATGACCGCTACAAGTAGCACCACGCCCACCGCGAGCGCCCCAGTCTTTTTAGACATTCGGTTCCTTCGGCTCTTCCGCCTCGTCGTTGCGTCCCAGCTCGGACAAAACCTCACCGGCTACGTAGGTAACCGTGCCCGCACCAATCGTGAGGACGATATCACCGGGCTGTGCCAGGGAAATGACATCGCCAGCGGCTTCGGAGAAATCGGGTTCGAAGATGACCGGCATGTCCTCCGGCATCTTATCGGTGATGATGCGGGAGGTGATTCCTTCAACCGGTTGCTCGCGGGCTCCGTAGATGTCGAGGACGACGGCGGCGTCGGCAAGCGCCAAGGCCTGAGCAAACTCTGCGTCGAACTTCATTGTCCGGGAGTACAGATGCGGCTGGAAGCAGGCGATAACACGCGCCCCCTCATCCTCCGCATCCGCCTTCGCACGGGCCGCGTTAAGTACCGCGGATACCTCCGTAGGGTGGTGCGCATAATCGTCGAAGACGCGGATTCCGCGCTCGCTGCCGCGGTACTCGAAGCGGCGGCGCACGCCCGTAAAGTCGGTCAGGCCCGCGGCCAGTTCCGCTGGGTCTCCGCCGGCCAGCGTGCCGGCCAACAGCGCGGCCGCCGAATTGAGCACCATGTGATGCCCGGGGACGTGCAAGTCATAAGACAACTCCTGCGGCGCCTGCCCCGGCAGGGCCAAGCGAACGCGGACGTGCGCGCCGGCGGCGGAGACGGTTTCCTCCAGAATCTCCGCTGCGAGGGGCACGGAAGAATCTTCGCCTACCGCACTGCGTGCGCCGTAACCCAGCACCTGAATACCACGCTGTGCTGCGCGTTCGCCGGTAGCGGCCGCCTGAGCGTCTTCAAGGCAAACTACCAAGTAACCGCCCTCAACAACGCGGTCAGCAAAATCATCGAAGACCTGAAAGTAGCTTTCCGCGGTGCCGAAATAATCCAGGTGATCCGGCTCGATATTGGTAATCACCGCCACGTAGGGGCTGTAGCGCAGTAGTGAAGCATCGGATTCATCGGCTTCTGCAATGAAAGCATCACCCGTGCCGCCGTGCGCGTTGGTTCCGGCACGGTTGAGCTGGCCACCGATGGCGAAGGAGGGGTCGAGGCCCGCCTGCTGCAGCGCGGACACCGCCATGGAGGTAGTCGAAGTTTTTCCATGAGTACCAGCCAGCAGGACCTGGCGGTGGCCGTCCATCAGCTCAGCCAGCAGATCTGAACGGCGTATGACCGGGATTCCGGCCTCGCGCGCAGCAGTGAGCTCGGGATTGTCGTGTGGGATGGCGGCGAAGGAAGTCACGACCACGGTTGGCTTATCACCAGCCAGGTCAAGGTTTTCAGCGGCATGGCCGATGGCGATGTGCGCACCCATCGTGCGGAGGACGTCGACAGCCGTCGATTTCTTAACGTCCGAGCCGGTGACGACCGCGCCCCGACTAACCAGAATGCGTGCGAGACCGGACATGCCGGAGCCGCCGATACCGACGAAGTGGACGCGGGACAGGTCCGTGGTGGCAGGGGTATCAGTCATGGTGAAAAATCCTTCTTTCATTAACCTGTACTGTGCGTCTAGCCGCGGTTCTCGGCGGCGACACGCTGCGCGATGCGGTCAGCGATGATAGCTGCAACCTCGCCGGCTGTGCTGGCGTCAGCGGCAGTACGCATGGCCGTCAAAGTTTCGGGGTGGTCAAGGATAGCGCGAACTTCGGCAACGAGGCGCTCCGAGGTCAATTCGGCGTCCGGAACTTGGACCGCGGCGCCGGATTCCACCAGCGCGCGCGAGTTCAGAGCCTGCTCGCCATTGCCGTGCGGCAGCGGCACATAGAGTGCGGGCAGACCGGCCGCGGAGACCTCTGCCACCGTCATCGCTCCGGAACGGCAGATCATGAGGTCAGCAACGGCCAGAGCGCCAGCCATGTCATCGATATAGGGCACCGCGGTGTAGTGCTCGTGCTCAGCCGGTGCCTCGTTCTTTTTGCCATAGGCGTGCAGCACTTGGAAGTCTCGGCACAGGTCATCGAGCGCGCCGGCCACGGCAGTGTTGATGCTCACTGCTCCCTGTGAACCGCCGGTCACCACGATTGTCGGGCGATACGCGTCGAGGTTCCAGTTCTGGCGCGCATCCGCCGCCTTTGCGCCGTCGGGATCCTCACCCATTCCCGGCCGCACGGGAATTCCCAGGACCTCGCCGGGCATACCTGAGCCTTCCTGCGCGTTGATGCCCGTGCCCCCGAGGCGCACCCCCAGCTTGTTGGCCATGCCAGCCAGAGCATTCGTCTCGAGCACGAAGAACGGGATACCCAGAGACTTCGCCGCCAGATAGGCCGGCGCAGCGACGTATCCTCCAGTACCAAAAACCACATTGGCCCCGACGTCCTTCAGAACCGCGCGGGTTTCCCGGACAGACTTGAGGACCCGCCACGGCAGCTTCGCGGCATCGGCGTTGATCTTGCGTGGGACTGGGACCGGCGTAATCATGCGCAAATCGACGCCACGCGCCGGCACGATATCACTTTCCAAACCTCGTGGGGTTCCTAGAGCGGTCACCCGCGCGCCATGGCGCTGGCGCAGCTCCTCCCCCACCGCGAGCGCTGGTTCGATGTGTCCGGCGGTGCCGCCACCTGCGATGACGACGGAAATCGGCGTGTCATTCATGCACTACACGCTACCAGCGCCGCGCTTTCTTACCGTCGCTCGCCGCGCCGATACTCCCGGCGATACTCCCGCCGCTGTTCCCCCTGCGGCGTCTGCGAGCGCGACGAGCGTCCCGTTACTGCACGCCCAAATCTTTCCTCGCGGCTGCGCTCAACATGGCGCTGGGAGCGGTCGCGGTGCGCGCGCTGGGAGCGCGTGCCCTCCCCCCGTTCACGCGGGGCCCGGTGTGCCCCGCCGCGACGCTCATTGGGCGGCGTAGGTTCGGGAATAAAGAAGATGCGGTCGAATAGCGGGCGCCCAAAGTTCTGCATGGCGGAAACCTGCAGCGGCTCGTGGCGCGCCACATTGCACAGCAGGCCCATCGAGCCAATCGTGATCACCGCGGCCGTACCACCCGCAGAAATCATCGGCAGCTGAATACCCGTCACCGGCAGCACGCCGATCACGTAGCCAATGTTAATGAATGCCTGCACGACAACACCCACCGCCAACGTGGCGGCCAGCAGGGACTGGAATTGGTCCTGGGCGCGTGTTGCCGCCCGCAGCCCGAAGTAGCCCAGTACGGCGAACAGCCCGATGACCAAGGCACCGCCCCATAGGCCCAATTCCTCCCCAATGATGGCGAAGACGAAGTCATTCTTCGCCTCTGGGAGGTAGAACCACTTGGCGCGTGACTGGCCGAGGCCAACGCCCCAGAAGCCGCCGTCGGCAAGCGAAAGGAAGCCCTGGTAAGCCTGGAAACCGGTTCCTTGTGTGTCCTCGATATTGCCGCGCAGCGCATCGAAATAAGTGTGGAAGCGGTGCGAACGGAAGCCGCCGGCCAAGAAGACGGTGACCATGCCGATAGCGCCGAAGACACCGACGACGGTCGGAACACGCCAGTCCACACCGGCGAAGACCAGAGTGAACACGACGATGAGGGCGAAAGAGACACCCATGCCGAGATCGCCTTGGGCCACAATCAGCACGAACATGATGCCGGCGATGATGGAGTACATCATGAAAGGGTCCGTCAGGCGCATCGAACGGTGCGTCTTATCCGCCAGCGCTGAAGCGCCGTACATGCCCACGGCCACACGGGCGAACTCGGAGGGCTGGAAAGCCACGCCACCAGGCAGCATGATCCAGGACTGTGAACCGACCTCCACACGACCGGTACCAATGCCGGGCACGAGGACGAGGATAAGAAGCAGGATGGATAGCCCCAGAAACCACGGCACGAGTGCCCGGAGCGTGCGGGGCGACATGCGCAGGCCAATCCAAAACACGATGAGGCCGGCGATAACGAGCACGCACTGGCGCAGTGCAGCAGACCACGGGCTATCGGTCTCCGACAGCGACGTCGCCATCGATGAGGAGAAGGCCATGAGCACGCCGATGCCGATGAGCGAAAATATGGCGATGCGCAGCATTAAATAGTCAAGCCCGGGGTAGGCGCGGAGGCGCTCGCGGAGGTCACGCAGGTGGTATCCCAGCGTGCGTTGTGGCTTCTGGGTGCTGGTGGCGGTCACGGGTGCTCCTAGCGCTAGCGGGCGAGGCGGCGGGCAGCGGCGGCAAAGATATCGCCGCGCTGGCCCATACCGGTGTACATGTCCAACGATGCCGCAGCGGGTGCTAAAAGCACGGTATCGCCGGCGTCGGCGTGTTGCACGGCGGCGGACACTGCCTGTTCCATTGCGGCTTCCGGATCGTGGCTATCCACGATGACGACGGGCACATGTGGCGCTGCCTTCACGAGGGCTTGGGCAAGCACATGCTTGTCGACGCCCACCAGAACCGCCGCCTTCAGCCGCGCGGCATGGGTGCGCAACAGTTCCGAGACATCAGCGCCCTTCAGTTGGCCGCCGGCCACCCACACCACGGAGTCCAAGCCGCGCATAGCGACCTCCGCGGCATGTGGGTTCGTCGCCTTGGAATTGTCGATGTAGGTCACGCCAGCATGGCGGTGAACAATCTCCCCGCGGTGGCCAGCCACCACGTAGGAGCCAAGTCCTTCGGCAATGGATTCCGGCTGAGCACCGGCGACAGCCGCGACCGCCGACGCGGCAGCGGCATCCAGCACTCCGGCCAGACCGGCAGGTTGGATGGTGGTGGCATCGTCTACCACGACGGACTTCATACCTGCCACCTCGTTGACGAGGAGGCTGCCGGTGCTCACGCCTACTTCACCTGCAGCGGGCTCGGCATGGCTGAAAGCGGTTGCGCCGGGAAGAGAAGCAGCGAGCGCTCGAACGTGCTCATCTTCCTTGCCGTAGACGGCATGCTCTCCGCGCAGAATCTTGGCCTTGTCTGCGGCATAGGCCTCGAAGGAGCCATGCCAATCCAGGTGGTCGTCCGCGAGGTTAAGCAGAGCTCCGACTTCTGGGCGTAGCTGGGAGGACCAGTGCAATTGGAAGGATGAAAGCTCCGCTACGAGGATGTCCACACGGGGCTCAGCGGCCAAGGCATCAAAAGATGACACGCCGATATTGCCTACGGCTTGGGCGCGCTGTCCGGAGCGTTGCTCGTCAGCAGCCATGATGGCAGCGAGCATGCCGGTGGTCGTGGTTTTGCCGTTGGTGCCGGTGATCGCGAGCCAACGGCGCGGGGCACCAAAAACTTCTGCTTGGTCGAGGCGGTAGGCCAACTCCACATCGCCGATCACCTCAAGGCCGCGGGAGGCTGCAGCGGCGAGCAGCGGTGAATCTGGCCGCCACCCCGGCGAGGTGACGACGAGCGAGTACTCAGCCAGGTCCACCGCGGAAGTGTCCACGGCGGCAACGCCCAACTCCGCGGAGATGCGACTGCGGGAGTCCCCGTTGCCATCGGCCACCGTTAAGTCCACGCCCAAGCGGGAAAGGACTGCCGCGCACCCGCGGCCAGAGACGCCAGCGCCGGCGATGAGGACGCGGCCGGAGAGGAAGTCTGGGCGCGTCATGCCCCTACTCCTATGCCGGAGGCGGTGAGCCAATCACCGTAGAAGATTGCCACGCCGGCCATCGCCGCCATGGCAGCCAGAAGCCAGAAGCGGACAACGACGGCCGTTTCCGCCCAACCACCGTTCTCAAAGTGGTGGTGAATCGGCGCCATACGGAAGAAGCGCTTTCCTGTGGAATGGAAGACCACGATTTGGATAACAACGGAGACCGTTTCGATGACGAACAGGGCACCGATGATGATCATGAGTAGCTCGGTACGGCTGGTAACGGAAATACCCGCGACCAAACCACCAAGTGCCAAGGACCCGGTGTCTCCCATGAAGATTTTGGCGGGCGCGGCATTCCACCAGAGGAAGCCCAGGCAGCCGCCCAGTCCTGCGGCCACAAGCACGGCGAGGTCGAGCGGATCGCGCACCTGGTAGCACCCGGCAGCAAAGTTAGTGGCGCAGGAATAGCGGAACTGCCAGAAGGTCATCAGCGAATAAGAGCCCATGACAATCGCGGTAACGCCCGCCGCGAGGCCGTCGAGGCCGTCGGTGAGGTTCACCGCGTTCGACCACGCCGCAATAAGGATGTACATGAAGATCAAGAACACGATGGTTCCGATGACCGTGCCGCCGACAGCTAGGTCGAAAGTATTCAAGTCGCGGATGAAGGATAGCTTGGTGGAGCCTGGGGTCAGCCCCGCATCGTTGGGGAAACGCAGAACCAAGAAGCCGAAGAGCAGCGCCAGCACGAGCTGGCTGACTAGCTTGGCGGTCTTATTGAGCCCGAGGTTGCGGTGGCGGAAGAGTTTGATGAAGTCATCCGCGAAGCCCACCGCGCCCAAGCCTAAGGTCAGTCCGAGGACCAGCAAGCCGGAGGCGGTAAAGGCCTCATGCCCTGTTAGCAGGCCATAGAGGCCAGCCACAACATAGGCCACCAAGATGCCCGCGAGGATGGCAAGGCCACCCATCGTCGGCGTACCGCGCTTGCGCAAGTGAGACTTGGGGCCATCCTCGCGGATCTCTTGTCCGCGGCCGGTATCGGAGAAGTAGCGGATAAGAACCGGGGTGGTAAAGATCGCCACGAGGAAGCTAACCGCACCAGCGATGATGATCTGAGTCACGAGCTTGAAGTCCTTTCTAGCGGCTAGCTGTGGTTCAGCTGTTCCGCGACCAACCAGAGACGTTGGGCATTGGAGGCCTTAATCAAGACCACATCTTTAACGTTACGGCTAGCCCAATCATCGACCCCTGCTGGGGCCACGCGCAGTATGCCGTCCACCGCCTGTGCGGCGGCCGCGGCATCGGCGCACACCACTGTATTTATACCTTGCTGCGCAGCGGCCTCGGCCATCGCCCGGCAGTTGGGATTCTCCCCTACCGCGATGAGGTGCTCGACGTGGTATTTGGCCAAAAACTCACCGAGCTGGCGGTGCGATTGCTCTGCATCGCTGCCGAGTTCTCCCATCTCCCCCAGCACCGCGATGGAACGGGCGTCGGGGCGCGCTGCTGCGGTATAAGCCAAAGCGGCAATGGCCGCTCGCATCGAATCGGGGTTGGCGTTATAGGAGTCATCGATGACGGTGACGCCATCGCGGCGGGTGCGTACGTCCATGCGGTGTTCGGAAGCGAGGCGGTGGCCGGACAGGGCAGCCGCCACCGTGTCTGCCGACACCCCCAGCTCGATGGCTGCGGCGGCCGCGGCCAGTGCATTAGACACCTGGTGGGAGCCAAAGACTTGGAGCTTCACAGCAACGGGTTCGGCATCCGGGCTGTGCAGGGTAAAGGAGGGACGAGCGACGTCATCGAGCACGATGTCGGTGGCATAGTACTGTGCTGCCGGGGCACCTCCGCGACGATTTTCCGTGGAGTAGTACACCACTTTGGCCTCCGTGCGTGGAGCCATGGCAGCGACGAAAGGATCATCGGCGTTAAGGACGGCTACGCCGCCTGCCTCCGCGTTCGGCAGCGCCTCCACCAACTCTCCCTTGGCCTGAGCGATATTCTCGCGCGAGCCAAATTCGCCGAGGTGCGCGCTACCAACGTTCAGGACCACGCCAACGCGCGGCGCGGTGATTTCGGTGAGGTGACGGATGTGCCCGATGCCGCGGGCCGACATCTCCGCCACCAGGTAGCGCGTGTGCTCATCGCACCGCAGAGCCGTATAGGGCAACCCGATTTCATTATTGAAGGAGCCGGGCGGAGCGACAGTCTCCCCCACCTCGCGGAAGATGGTGGCAATGAGGTCCTTGGTAGACGTCTTGCCGGCCGAACCGGTAACACCGACAATAGTGAGTTCCTGCTCTGCGGCAAGGCGCTGCGTTACTGCACGAGCAATCGCAGACAACGCTGCGACAACGGCGGCCGCAGACCCATCTGTATCGTTGGCGTAAATATCCGCGTTGGCACCGTCACCCTCGACGCGCCCGTGGGGTTCGACGACTATCGCCGGAACACCCACCGGTCGCGCCGCCAAAACGGCAACGGCGCCTTTATCAATTGCGGTGGTGGCGTAGTCATGGCCATCCACGCGGGCTCCGGGCAGCGCTACAAAGAGGCTGCCTGGGGTGACCTTGCGAGAATCGAATTCGACAAAACCAGTCACCTGGGTGTTTGGATCATCGACGCTATCCAGGCGGCCGCCCGTGATCTCAGCGATCTCAGCGAGGCTTAACGCAATCATGCTTGCTCCTTGGATTCTTCGGTACTCAGGGTAGTCGCAGTAGTCACGGCTTCAAGAGCTCGAGCCATCTCTTCGCGGTCATCGAAGTGATGGACGGTATCGCCAATGAGCTGGCCTACCTCGTGCCCCTTGCCAACGACGATGACGGCATCACCCGGCTGCGCCCACGCCACGACTTCATCAATGGCCTTGGCGCGTGAGCCTACCTCGCGGATATCAGCCGCTGGGTTTGCCTCCTGGGCGCCCGCAAGCACGGCTGCACGGATCGATGCTGGGTCTTCGGTGCGGGGGTTGTCATCGGTGACGACGACAAGGTCCGCGCCCTTCGCGGCGGCCGCTCCCATGAGCGGACGCTTGGAGGAATCGCGGTCACCTCCCGCGCCGACGACGATGCCGATGCGGCCCGTGCTGCCTTCCAACTGCGTGCGCAGGGTCTCCAGAACGGCCGCGATTGCAGCCGGCTTGTGCGCGTAATCCACCACAGCCACAAAGTCTTGGCCGCGGTCAACACGCTCCATGCGCCCAGGGACTGCCACCTTCTCTACACCCTCGAGGAAGACGTGCGGCTCGATTCCAATAGCGGCGGCCATCCCTGTGGCGAGAGCCGCATTGGCGATGTTGAAGGTACCCGGCATAGGCAGGCGGAATTCAAACGTTCCGGCATGCTCACCGGAGGCAAGCGTTAGTTCCACCTGCTGTGCACCGGTGACCTCAGTGCTGAGCTGACGGCCAGTGATATCGGCATCGCTTCCTTGCGAGGTCGTTGATACCCGGATCACCGGGCGTGCTGCGGCGCGCTGCGCCATGCGACGCCCCCATTCGTCATCGATGCAAATCACTGAGCGATCGGCGGCTTGGGGGCCGTCGAAAAGCATGGCCTTGGCCTCGAAATAGTCCTCCATTGTCGGGTGGAAGTCCAGGTGGTCCTGGCTCAGGTTGGTAAATCCGCCCACGTTGAAGTGTGTGCCTTGAACTCGCCCCAAGGAAAGCGCGTGGGAGGACACCTCCATCACGACGTGCGTGACGCCCTCGGAAACCATTCGTGCAAAAAGCTCCTGCAAGGTCGGCGCTTCCGGAGTGGTCAGGGAGGTCGGGACCGGCTCGCGGTTGATGCGAGTGCCCGTCGTGCCGATGAGGCCGACTGAATAGCCCGCGTGCAACAGCCCCGCCTCAAGGAGGTAACTCGTCGTAGTTTTACCGGAGGTGCCCGTCACGCCGAGGATGGTGAGCTTTTGCGTGGGATGGCCATAAATCTCGGCAGAGACGGTACCGAGGATTGCGCGGATATCCTCCACCACAAGAATCGGCCGCGACTCCCCGGCCTCGGCGAGAATGCTCTGGCCTTCGGCGTCCGTAAGAATGGCAGCCGCTGCGGTATCTACGGCAAACTTCGCGCCATGGACGCGTGTTCCAGGAAGCGCCGCGAACAGGCCACCGGGCGGCAGTGCTGCCGAGTTCAGCCCACAGGACCTAACGGTAGTCGAGGCATCCCCGATCACTGTGCCCCCAGAAATCTCTGCTAGGCGCTTCAGGGTGGTGCTGCTGGTCACGGTGATTCCTCTTCTCTGTTTCTCTGTCTCTAGGTTTTCGATATGTGCTTTTCGGTGTGAGAGCTGACTACTCGGCGCGCAACGTCAGTTGCGGTGCTGGCGGGGAGGGCGGGATATTGTCGCGGTCAAGGAGCCAGGATGCGATATCGCTGAAAACTGGGGCCGCTGATTGGCCGCCGGATCCGTCGTCGTTGACACCGGATTCCGGCTCATCGAGCATGACGGCGACGACGAAGCGGGGGTCGTCGGCAGGCGCAATGCCCGCAAACGTAATCCAGTATTTGGAATTGGAATAAGCCCCAGTGTCCTCATCGACTTTCTGCGCGGTACCGGTCTTGCCGGAGAGCTGATAGCCCTCAATATTGGCGTTGCCGGCGGTACCGTTGTTCAGGCCCTGCGGATCATCCTGGAAGACCGCTCGGAACATGTCGACGACGGTGCGTGCGGTTTCAGCACTGACCACGCGGGTGGTCTCGGGCTCCTCCAGCTCTTCCAGCTCTTCCTTCGTCCCGTCCGGCGCGGTAATCGAGTCAATGATGCGCGGCTCGATGCGCTCGCCGTCGTTGGCGAGGGCCTGGTAAATAGACGCCAGCTGCAGAGCAGTCCATGACTGGCCCTGGCCGATGGGCAGGTTAGCGAAGGTACCACCGGACCACTGCGAACGGTCAGGCACGAGGCCTGGAGACTCGTTGGGCAGTTCAATGCCCGAAGTCTGGCCGAGGCCGAACTTCTTTAGGTAGTCAGCGTATTTATCCTGGCCGAGTCGATCCGCCAACATCAGCGTTCCTACGTTCGATGACTTACCGAAGACGCCGGTCGTGGTATAAGGCTCAACGCCGTGCGACCAAGCATCATTAACAGTCACGCCGGCCATGTCGATGGAGCCGGGCACCTGCAAAACCTCATCCGGGTCAGTCAACCCCTCTTCGATGGTCGCGGCAGCAGTAATAATCTTCGCCACCGAGCCGGGCTCGAAGGGGTGCGAGACCGCCAGGTTATCGAAGGTCTTGTCCTTCTGGAGCTGCTTTTCGATGTCCTTGTTCGGATCAACCGTCCCAGTATTTGCCATGGCTAAGACCTGTCCGGTAGCGGCATCCAGCACGACCGCCTCAGCGCTTTTCGCCTTCGAGTTGGCCTTTGCCTTTTCCAGTTTCTGCTGCACGTAGGTCTGCAAATCAAGATCCAGCGTCAACGTGACATTTTTGCCATCAGTGGTGGGTACCTGATCACGGAGGCTACCGGGAATCACCTGACCATTAGCCGAAACGTCTTCGGTGGAGCTGCCATCAATACCCGTGAGGGTGGTATCACCGGAGGCTTCGAAACCGAACTGGCCTTGGCCGTCCATGGATACCTTGCCGATGACGTTCTCCGCGATAGCACCGTTGGGGTACTGGCGGATTTGCTGCTCATCGGCGGCAAGGCCGTGGTATTCCTCGGAAATGGCTACCGCGACATCTGGGTCGACATTGCGCACGAGAACCTCATACTGGGTGTCGGCACGGAGCTTGTCCATAATCTGCTCCGGGTCCACGTCGCCAGCATCGATTCCGGCATCCTTCAGCTTGCTCGGAATTCCTTTCGACATTTCGGTGAGCCGCTCGGTCACTTTGTTGTCTAGGTAGGAATTCTTCGCGTCGGGAGCCAAGGACTCAAACTCGGCCTCCCCGGCGGCCTCCTGCTCTTCCTGCTCACGAAGCTCATCGCGCAGGCGAGTCGGTGAGACGGTCAATGAGCGAGCACGCATGGTGTAGGCCAAACGCTGGCCATCGCGCGCAAGGATTTCACCGCGCCCGGCGGTATCGACGTACACGCGGGTTCGCTGCGCTGCTGCCTTCGCTGCCAGGTCTGGACCCCACACAATCTGCACCCAGGCGAGGCGCCCCATCCAGGCCAGCATGATGACGAGCAACACCGCCGCAATGACGTGAACGCGCTGGCGCATCGTCTTTTGCTGGCTCAGGAAAGGCTTGCCGGTACGCGGATTCCGGGAGCGGGTCGCGGGAACGACACGGTCGGCGTCGTAGCGCTGCCGTGGTTGGTGAGAGGCACCGCGTGGCTGAGTGGCACGGGCGGCAGGAGCGCGCCTCGGGCGCCGGCCACCGGAGTGTGGTGGGGTCACACGTCACCTTTCTGTCTGCAGCGAGGGTAGGTAAGTAAACAGCTGAATGTCTTGCCCCACGCTTGGCGCGGGGTCGAGACAGTCTCATCCCGAATTGTGCCCTATTATCGCCGCCTGCCCACGCAGGCACGCGCGAAGCGGGAGGGGGATTCTATCCCCGCGCCGCGTAGGGAGCCTGGGCCGGAATATCCGGCAGCTCAACGTTCTCCTCCCCTGGCTGGCCGCCTTCGGGGCTATCCTCCGACTGCGTGTCAGTGGAAACGGCACCTCCGCCTTCGCGGTTGCGCTCGCTGAGCGTCGGGCGGGCGTTGAGGTTGTCGGACATGTTGGCCGTCGCATTCGGGTCACTGGAAGCCTGGCCTGGGCGGACGGGCTCACCGTTGACATCGATGACTGATTCCATATCCGGGGTTGCCTCGCGCTTGTGCTCGATGTTGCCGTCTGCGCCAACCTCCACAACGCCCGGCTGGACCGGAATGCCCATCTTGGCTTCGTGGGCGCGGCGAGCGACATCCGAGGCCGAACGAACGTTTTCCAAGTCTCGGTTCAGGGTTTCCAACTGGTTATCCAGCGTGGATTCCTGGGCGGTGAGCTCCTGAATCTTGAAGGTCTGGGACGTGGACAAGCCCGACAGCCACATGGCTGCGGCCACACCCGTAATGAGCAGAGCAATGGCGGTGAAGGACAAGCGCGCGAAGAGGCCGTTAACCCGCGTGGGCTGTGCGACACGACGCCCACGATTGCTTACGACCTGCTTCGAACCAAGGCGGCTTCCCCGTAGGCCGGAGCCAACGCGGCGAGTAGGGACGGTGCCGCGATGCGGGGTGCGGCTCGGCAGCGGGGTGGTACGGCGCCCCCGTTCAAGCAGCGCGGTTCCCTGGACCGTGGCATCGGCTCCGGTGGTGAAATCGCGGCTTGCGCCCATGGTGTGGGTCCTCTCGTGGTCGCGGCGGTGGGTTGCCTGTGCGGTACGGTCTCTCAGCGTCATGGCCTACCTCCCGGTTCATGAAAAGACGGCGTCCCCTCAAGGCGTTCGAGCGCGCGTACACGGACGGATGCCGCACGCGGGTTCTCCGCAATCTCTTCCTGGCTCGCCTTCTCCGCACCACGCGTCACCACGGAATAATGAGCCGCGGTCCCGGGCAAATCCATGGGCAGGCCCGCTGGAGTGGTCGAGGTGCTGAGCTTGGTGAAAGCATGCTTGACAATGCGATCTTCGAGCGACTGGTAGCTCATAAACACCGCCCGTCCGCCAATAGACAAGGCATCCGTAATCACAGGGATAACCTGCTCAATAGCCTCAAGCTCACGGTTGACCTCAACGCGCAGCGCCTGAAAGGTTCGCTTCGCCGGGTGTCCACCAGTGCGGCGCGTTGCTGCGGGGATGGTGGCGTACAACAAGTCGACCAAGCGCGCGGAGTTGCTAAAAGGCTCTTTTTCCCTTTCCCGCAGAACCGCGGATGCGATTTTGCCGGCGAAACGCTCATCGCCATAGGTCTTTAAGATGCGTGCCAAGTCGCCGTGACTATAAGTATTGAGAATGTCGGCGGCGGTCATCCCCTGGCGCGGATCCATGCGCATATCCAGCGGGGCGTCAGTCTTGTACGCGAAACCGCGGTCAACCTGATCCAACTGCATGGAGGACACTCCGAGATCAAATAGCGTCCCAGCAATTCCGTACTCCCGCGCGATGGCGAAGAGTTCGCCCTCACCCTCCGCGATGGCACGCCCCACCTCATCGAAACGAGCGTTGACGCCCACGAAACGGTCGGCGAAGGGGCGGAGACGTCGAGAAGCATTGCTCAACGAAGCAGAGTCACGATCCACGCCGATGATACGAACGGAGGGGAAGGTGGTGAGAAAATATTCGCTGTGGCCACCCGCGCCCAAGGTACCGTCAACGATGACGGCGTTTTCCCCTGCTGCTTCGACAGCCGGAGCTAGCAACTGGGCCATGCGCGCACGCATGACGGGGACATGGCCGTGATTGTCGCTCACGTCGTAGTTAATGGTGCCATCGTGGTCCACTGCTGCTGTCCCCCTTTCCGTTCAGGCGCTTAAGGCTGCGGTCTGATGTTCTGGATAAAAATCGAGTGCGTATAGGGCCCTGTCCGAGGAAGGGTTCTGATGTCGGGGAAGTACACCAGCTCATCCTCCTCGGGCAGAGTCCGTACACGCACTCTTGGTGCGCCGGGCCAGTTTTAGAGCAGCCCGGCAAGTACGTCATCGGCGTCTGCCGCCGAGTAAGCGTCTTCAGTTTGCGCCTGGTATTCAGCCCACGCGGCTGCGTCCCAGATTTCGAGGAAGTCGACCGACCCCACAACCACGCATTCCTTTGTCAGGTTTGCGTACTCACGGTGGCCTGCAGACAGCGTGATACGCCCGTGCCCATCGGGGCGCTGCTCGTCCGCACTTGCTGCCAAGTTACGGATGAACGCACGCGCGTCCGGGTTGGTGCGTGACACAGCCGCCGCCTTCCTTGCTCGTGCCGCGAATTCCTCCCGCGGGTATACCGCAAGCGAATGGTCCTGACCTTTAGTGACCATGAGGCCACCGGCCAGTTCTTCGCGAAACTTCGCTGGAAGCGTGAGCCGCCCTTTGTCATCGAGCTTGGGAGTGTAGGTGCCGAGAAACATCCCCGGGTCCACCTTCCTGTCACTCGAAAACTCCGGATTCCTCTCGCGACAAGAGAACAACTCTCCTCCGCTGCGCCCCACTCTACCCCACTTTCCCCCACCGCCCACACCTTTAACTCCCCTCTTTCCCGCGTGTCACGGAAAACATGCAGTTAGACAGGCATTTTTTCGGTGGGAAGTTTTCCCAACACACTCTTGACATACCCCCTAAGCGCGCATTTCATCCCCTTATTCACACCTGCAACTTTCACCCCTTTAGGGAGATTTCTCCCCCGCATTCACACAATCCTGCGCTTTATACGTGCGTTACCCCGCAGTCAAGCACCCCACACTCCACCGCCCCACAGGCTCACACGGGGCCAGTGGGGGAAAGTGGGGAATTTAGGGAAACTGCCCAGAAAGCCGTTTCTCGCGACAGCATTTTTAGAAACACAGTGTTTCTATCCCACATTTGACGGGGATGTCGTTCCAACAGATTCCCATCCACTAGGAAGATCCACCATGTATCTAGCTTGGCGCGAGATGCTCTTCGCGCGTACCCGCTTCCTCCTCATAGGCGTTGTACTCGCCCTGATGTCCATGCTCGTCGTCATCATCTCCGGCCTCACCGCAGGTTTAGTCAACGACGGAGTCTCCGGACTGAAGGCCATGGACAGTGCCGTCGTCGCCTTCGTCGACGGCACCCAAAAGGACTCCGCCTTCACCCGCTCCGTAATCGATGCCTCCGCAGCCGAATCCTTCCCTCACCTCGATGACGTAGACCAGGCTGCCCCCTGAACCCACGAAACGCCTCCGCGCCTATGTGGACGCCACACTCGAACCCTTTGTTCATGGGGCCCACGGTCATTTGATGACTGCCGCTCAGCACTTCCCCAAGCTTTTGCTGACGAGAAAGTGCAACGCTCTCATGGCGGCTTCGCCACCATCGTTGACGCGTTCTGTCCCGGTATTTCCGCGGTAGACATTTCGCTGCTCAACGCCGCTATCCTTCGGGCTTCAGAGCTAGCGGAGCGCTTTCCGGAGCAGCTCGATAGCGCGACACAGACTCTCTATGCAATGGCCGGTGCCATTGTGCCCCCAACTTCCTCCACGGATGAGAGCAGACCAGGGCAGATAAAACCGACTAAGAACAGCTAAGAGCAAAACAGCCCTCCGCGAATTAACGCGGAGGGCTGCGGGGCGAGAGTACAGCTATCTATGCAACGCCCATGAGCGCCTTATTTGGGGCCTAGCGTTCTTCAAAGCGACGGCGGAAATTGTCTTCCAGGCGGTTTCCAACGCCGCTGCCGCCCTTCTTGGATTGCTTGCTGCGCCCGCGCGCAGGGGCCTGCGTGCCGACTGCAACCAGAGAATCGTCAGACTTTCCGCGCAGCATCCAGACACCGGAGCCGAACATAACGAGGAAGCCAAGGACGGAGAGGCTGACAAACCACAGAGATTGCTGAGCCAACGCGATACCGCCCACCATCATGCAGAGGCCAACAACAATCAAGGCCACGCCGCGGAGGGTGAGGGCACCCGAGTTTCCGCCGAAAGAAGTCTCACCGGACACAGACGCGCCAAAATCAGGATCATTGGCCAGCAACGACTGTTCAATTTCACGCAGCGCTTGCTGTTCGTGCTCAGAAAGGGCCACAGCGTCCTCCGTAATGGGTTGGGGTTTAGGTAGTAATACTGGGAATGTGGATTACTACTTCTATAACGTCAAGGATAGCGAGATAGTTCCCACAAAGACAGTCCATAATTTGGCCACACTACCCCCTCACGGCCTATGAACCCGGCCCCAGCCTTAGGCCGCCATTGGCCCGAAGCCCAGCTCGGACTCAGTCGCATCCACATAACGTGCGGCAAGCGCTAAGTACCGATAAACCGAATCCGGCTCAGGGACCGGATCTAACCCAGAGGCCACACGTGAGCGCACTCGGGAGTACTCCTCAAACTCCTCTGCCCACTGCGCATCAGCCGGGCCAATGAGAGCCACCTGCTCCCAAGCGGAAGTAGGCAAGCGCCGGCGGCGCGACACCGTGGACGCCGCCACGCGTGCCCCGGCTGCACGTAACGAAGCGCGGTAAGCCATTTCCAATGCATCTGCAAAGCTTCCCTCCGCCGCGCTTCTCCGCGCATCCGCTAAGAGGTCTAGTGCTTGGTTCACAAAACGGTCTCGCTGCACCCGCTGCATAGCCTCACGGTTCCGGCTACGGGCCGCCGCTGTTGCTGAAATTACCTGTGCCATGTCCTCTCCCCCTTGGGCTTCTTCCTCAGTTTGTCGATAAAGACTGTGCTGTTGATGCTGTTGATTTTCTGCCGTTGTTCGTTGTTGCGATTCACCTTAAAACCACCTTCCTACATCCACCTCCAATTTTAGAGCAGGTGTTCGAATTAAACAATGGGTTTAAAGCATTATTTCGAATATTTTCGAACACGCACGCCACGACGCTTGATGGAAGTTTTCCCGAGTGCTTTCACATCCCGCGAGAATCTGTTGTTATTAGAGACGTGAGTTACACGCTGCGCCGCTTAAGCCCCCAAGAGTTCGCCATTACCCTCCCGCACTTGGTGGATATCTACATTGCAGCGATGGACTACAACCCCTCGGTGCGCGAGGGGTCCATCTCACGATGGCGCGCAGATCTCATACGCCCAGGGTTTTCCTGCGTTGTGGCCACCGATGAATATGGCATCGCCGGCTTTGCCTACGGCTTCCTAGGCACCCCCGATACCTGGTGGGATAAACAGCTCCGCCGTGCACTCTCCGCCTGCGGCGGCCCTACCCCAGAGCAAGAAGAGATTCTCCACAATTACTTCGAGCTGGCAGAAATCCACGTGCTCCCCGCGAAACAAGGCCACGGGCTGGGCCGCGCACTACTAGAAGCCTTAGCCTGGAATCTTCCCGCTCGCTATATTTTGCTCTCCACACCGGAAGTTCCTCATGAAGCCAACTCCGCCTTTGGGCTTTACCGCAAGATGGGCTTTGGCGATTTCCTGCGCGACCTCCATTACCCCGCTGATTCCCGCCCCTTCGCAATCCTGCAATCTACTGTGCCGCTCACGCCAACCGACGCCACTTAACCTGGCGCCTTAGCCCTGAACCTGCCCAGGTAAAGTGGCAAGCGTGACTACACCGCAGATACCTTCCTTGGACGAAATTCCCGCAGCCGTACGCGAGGAGCTCGCGCTTTTTCTAGACCGCCAGCGTGATGCCATCGCATCCATCGGCGCTCCGGTAACCAACGCGGTTTCCTATTTGGAATCCTTCGTGCTGGATGGCGGAAAGCGCATCCGCCCCCTCTACGCATGGGCAGGTTTTATCGGCGCACGCGGGCTGGAAGGGGCGGAGTCCCCGCAGGCCATGCTCCGCGCAGCCACATCCTTGGAGTTCATCCAGGCCTGCGCCCTGATCCACGATGACATCGTGGATGCCTCCGATACCCGGCGCGGTAACCCAACCGTTCACCGTGGCGTAGCAGCCCGCCATCGTGAACTCGGCTTCCACGGCGATGCTGATTTCTTCGGCCAGTCCCTTGCCATCCTCGTGGGTGACATGGCCCTGGTCTGGGCGGAAGACATGCTCCAAGACTCCGGCCTTAGCCCTGAGGCACTCGCGCGTGCCCGCGCCCCTTGGCGCGCTATGCGCCGCGAGGTAATCGGCGGACAGATGCTGGATATCTGTCTCGAAGCGGAAGGTTCTGAGGACGCCACGTTGGCTGATTCCGTCAACCGTTTCAAGACCGCCGCTTACACCATTGAGCGCCCCCTGCACTTAGGCGCAGCCATAGCCGGCGCCCCCGAAAAGCTCGTCGCTGCTTTCCGCGGCTACGGCCAAGACATCGGGGTCGCCTTCCAGCTGCGTGATGATTTGTTGGGGGTCTTCGGTGACCCCGCCGTGACCGGCAAGCCGGCCGGTGATGATTTGCGCGAGGGCAAGCGCACAGTCCTCTTGTCCTTGGCACTACAGCGCGCGGATGCCTCCGATCCCGCCGCGGCTGCGGAATTGCGTCGCCTCATCGGTCAGACAGAGGATCCCGCAGAGATTGCCCGCATGGCGCAGATCATTGCGAATTCGGGTGCACCGGATGTCGTCGAGCAGCGCATCAACGATCTCACGCGCTCGGGCCTTGACCACCTTCACAATGCTCAGGTTTCCCCCGAGGTTACGGAGACTCTGGAAGAGCTGGCTCACAAGTCCACGGCCCGCCGGATGTAGCATGGCTCGTCCCACAACCACGCGCGTGCCCCTGCGCATTCCCCACCCCCTGCCTTTGGGCATCATCGCCGCTGTCGTGCTGGCGCTTGCCTCTTTCTCCGGTGGCGCTACCCGCAATCGCGGTGGATTCCTTGAGGCGCTCAATATCGGCTTTCTGGCTTATGGCCATGGCCGCAACATCGGCATGGTCCTCTATTGGGTTGGCCTTTTCGGTTTGGTTGCCGCATGGGTTTTAGCCGGCCGCTACTTCATTGCCCCGCAGTTGAAGAACCCACAACCAGACGGCGCGCTGTCCGATATTCGTCGGATGCTGTTGTGCTGGGTTGCCCCTTTGTTGTGTGCGGCACCGCTGGCTTCTCGCGATGTGTATTCCTATCTCATGCAAGGTGCGATGGTGCGTGATGGCTTCGATCCGTATGTCGAAGGCGCGGCGGTGAACCCTGGCCCCTTCCTCTTGGAGGTCTCCCACGACTGGCGCAACACCACCACCCCTTATGGCCCCTTGCACCTGTGGATGGGCAATGGTGTAACCCACCTGGTAGGAGAAAACGTCGCCGCGGGCATCATCGTTTACAAGGCAATTTCGGTCCTGGGTTTTGCAGCTATCGCCTGGTCAATTCCACGGCTAGCCCGAAGCATCGGAGGCGATCCTGCCCTAGCACTCTGGTTGGGCGTGGCGAATCCAGTGATGCTTTTGCACCTCATCGGCGGAATGCACAACGAATCAGTCATGGTGGGGCTAGTTTCGCTGGGTCTGCTTGCCGCAGTGCACCACAAGTTCCATGTCAGCCTCCTTCTCGTCGGCGTGGCAGTCTCGCTCAAGGCCACCGCCATTTTCGCTGCACCTTTTATCGTGTGGCTCATGCTGCACCACTGGGCCCCGAAGGGGACGAAGCCCATCAAGCGCTTCGGAGTCTTCCTCCTGTCCGGCTTCCTTGCCGTGGTAGAGGTCGCACTGGCGGTGGCGGCGATTACGTGGGCGTCGGGAAGCTCGTGGGGCTGGCTGTCACAGATCAGCGGTAATTCCAAGGTTATCAACCCTCTAGCTGGCCCTACCCTGCTCGCTGACGTTCTCGTCCCCCTCATCCAAGTCTTCTCCCCGGATACCACCTATAACGGCGTACTCACCGTGCTGCGCTCGGCTGCGATGATCCTCATGCTCCTCGGCCTCGTCCTCGTATGGTGGTGGGGTCGCATGGGCGTGCGCCGGGCTATCGCCGCCACGGCCGCTGCCTACCAGGTGGCATTCGTCTTCAACTCTGTGACGCTCCCCTGGTACTACGCCTCCGTGCTCACGCTCATGGGAACGTTCCGCCCGCCATTGCCCTTGATCAAGCTCACCACCGGCGTGGCCATATTCATCGGCGTCGCCTTTGCCGGCGACGGGAACCACCAGCTTTATAACTGGTTCTGGGATATCGCCATGGTGGTCGTAGCTTGGTCAGCAACGCAATGGATTTTCGATGGTGTTCCACGCACCACCACGACCCCGAAGCCCGATGAGGGCTCTAAAAAGCCGAAGCCTGTGCGCGCCGAATAACCTCGCGCGCTAGGTGCCCGTGCAGCGCGTCAATGGGGCGGCCTGGCAAAGAATCATCTTCGGTAAATAGGTGCGCCAGAATCTCGTTGTCGCCCCACCCGTTGTCGGAGAGGACCGTAATCACTCCGGACACATGCTTGGAAATGACGCCTTTGGCGTTGAAGAATGCTTCCGGAACGAGACGCTCTCCCTCGGCATTGCGCCACACAATGAACTTGCGCGCATTGAGAAGATCGAAGACACGCGTGATCGGGAGATCGAGCCTTTCAGCGACCTCCTTCAGCGTCAGCAGCTTCTCCCCGGCGAGGAGCTGCGGCAGTTCTGGGTGCGGATTCTCGGTGTTTTTCTCAGACTTAGTCACGGACACAACTGTAGCCGGATCACACTTTGGGGCGTCGATCAGCCATACTGGAATCCATGACAAGGCTGAACGTGGGCGACATTCTTGAGGGACGCTACCGCATCGATCGGCCGATCGCTCGCGGCGGCATGTCCACCGTGTATCGCTGCGTTGACATGCGCCTTGGCCGCGCGGTGGCCGCCAAGGTCATGGATGAGCGCTATCACGATGATCCCGTCTTCGTCACCCGCTTCGAACGCGAAGCACGCGCGATGGCGCAGCTGAGCCACCCCAATCTCGTCGCCGTGCATGACTTTTCCGCGGATGGATTACCCATTTATCTCATCATGGAGCTCATCACCGGAGGTACCTTGCGCGAGCTCCTTGCGGAACGCGGACCCATGCCGCCGCATGCCGCAGCCGGCGTCATGCACTCCGTGCTGGCCGGGCTCACCGAAGTCCACCATGCCGGCCTCGTGCACCGAGATATCAAGCCGGACAATGTTCTGATCACGGATAGCCACCGCGTCAAGGTCGGCGATTTCGGTCTGGTTCGCTCCGCCAAAGCGGAGCACGATAGCTCCGGCCAGATCGTCGGTACCGTCAGCTACCTCTCCCCCGAGCAGGTCACTGGCGCGGACATCACGCCGGCCTCCGACGTGTACTCCGCAGGAATCGTGCTCTTTGAACTATTGACCGGCACAGTCCCCTTCCACGGCGATACCCCGCTGGCGCACGCCACCGCGCGCGTGCACGAGGATGTGGTGGCGCCCTCCTCCCGCATCGAGGGGGTACCCATGCTTTTCGACGCCCTCGTGGCCACCGCCACCGCACGCCAGCCAGCCGAAAGGTTTGCGGATGCCGGCGAATTCCTCGATGCCTTGGATGATGTCTCCCGCGAGCTACAGCTCCCGAAGTTCACTGTCCCCATTCCGCGGAACTCAGCTGCCGCACGTACTGCTGCCGTTCCAACGGATTTTTCGGGCACGGATAATACCCGGGTCTTTGAAGCGACCTCAGCTATCCCTGCGCCCCAGCCCCCAACGCGGGAAACCCGGGTAGAGCCGCGCAACGACGCCTTCTTCCCGCCAGCCGCGCCTGTCGAGCCCCCGGCACCCTCCCCTGCGGTACCGGAGCCTTCTGCCCCCGTTCCCCCAGCCGGGGCCGAGGAAGAGCCGGAAGAACGGCCCTTGAGCAACCGCAGCGCGATTGCCCTCATTGGCTTCCTCGTCCTCGTCGGCCTCGCCACCTTGGCCATCGCCGTGGCGGCTTGGTGGTTCGGCTCCGGAGAATACGGCACGTGGCCGATTCTCTGGAGGCCGTACTAGTTGCGCAGCATCTCAGCGATAAGGAAGGACAGCTCCAGCGATTGCTGGGTGTTTAGGCGCGGGTCCACGGCAGACTCGTAGCGGCCCGGCAGATCCACATCCGTGATGTCCTCAGCGCCGCCAAGGCACTCGGTGACGTCCTCACCGGTGAACTCCAGGTGCACGCCGCCCGGGTGGGTGCCCAGTTCACGGTGGACCTCGAAGAAGCCTTGGACCTCGTCGACGATCTTGTCGAAGTGGCGGGTCTTGTAACCATTCGATGCCGTGAAGGTATTTCCGTGCATAGGATCGGACTGCCACACAACCTTGTGGCCGGAGTCCTCCACTGCCTTGATGATCGGGGGCAGCACGGAGCGCACCTTATCGTGGCCCATACGGGCAATCATGGTGAGGCGGCCCGGCTCACGGTTCGGGTCAAGCTTCTCCGCGTATTCCACTGCCTGCTCCGGCGTCACGCCAGGGCCAAGCTTGATGCCCACGGGGTTACCGATGATGGAAGCAAAGGCCACGTGGAAGTCCTCAAGACCACGGGTACGCTCACCAATCCACAGCTGGTGTGCGGATAAGTCATAAAGCTTCGTTTCGCCGTTGAGATCCGTGCCCAGTCGGAGCATGGAACGCTCGTAGTCCTTCAGCAACGCCTCGTGGGAGCAGTAAATCTCCGCCGAGCGCAGGGTCTCGTCCGAAACCCCACAGGCATTCATGAAGGCTAAGCCGTTCTCAATCTCATCCGCCAGCGCCTGGTAGCGTGCACCCGCCGGGGAGTTGGCCACGAATTCGCGGTTCCACTCGTGGAGGCGGTACAGGTCAGCGGTTCCGGAGTGGGTCAGCGCGCGGACCAGGTTCATTGCCGCCGAGGAGTTCGCGTAGGCGCGAATCATGCGGGCGGGATCATGGCGGCGGGACTCTTCGTTAGCTTCCACGCCGTTGACGATGTCACCGCGGTAGTTGTACAAGCCGTTCGCGTCCAGATCAGAGGAGCGCGGCTTCGCGTACTGGCCGGCGATACGCCCCAGTTTCACTACCGGAGTGGACGCGCCGTAGGTCAACACCACGGCCATCTGTAGCAACGTCTTGATGTTGCCACGGATGTGCGGCTCAGTGTTGGATTCGAAGGTCTCGGCGCAATCGCCGCCCTGGAGGAGGAAGGCTTTGCCCAAGGCGACGTCGGCAAGCTTGCGCTTGAGTTCTTCGATCTCCGGGGCCACAACGATAGGTGGGACGGATTCAAGAATCTTGCGCACGTTATCAGCCTGCAGCTGATCCCAGCTCGGTTGCTGCTTTGCCTCGCGGGAAATGGCATCTTGGAACTTCTCATTGATCCCCTCCGGCAGCGGCGGCAAATCAGGAAGCACTTCTTTGGGAATATCTACTGTCCAACTCACACCCAGTATTTAACCATCTTGGGCCTGTCATGCGTTAGTTAATGAACTTTTCGGCTGCGGTATTAATTCACGGTTAATGCACGCGGTTGCCCCTAGTCAGCGGCAAATACTGCTCGCAGACTCGAAACTTAGCCAGATTATGGCGGGCGTCGACCAACGCATCGTGGTTGCCATTGGGTACTGGAGGCAGCTTAGGGCGGCCAGCAAACTCCCAATACTGCTTCAGTTCCCGGGTATAGCGCGGCATCCCCTTGGGCAGGCTAGCCATATCTCCCCACAGTTGTGCAAGGACCACGTGGTCGTAGGCTCCTACCCAAGCCCACAGCTCGATGGGCGTGGAATGCCGGCCCAAGAATTTCAAGAGCTCTTCGCGGATGGTCTCACGTGATTTCCAAACTGGGTCTGCGGGGCTTGGCAATTTATCCAAGACGTTCTCCCGCACCCACGCATTAGCCTTCGCGGGGTCGAAATCTGTGGACACCGCGTAGTACTCGCTTCCGTCTTCCCCGACAATTCCGATGGAGACCAGCTCGATGGTCGATCCGTCCTCAATGAATTCGGTGTCGTAGAAGTAGCGCACGTCCCGTATCCTAGTCTGCCGCCTAGAGCTGCCGTGCCACTGGGGGCCTATACTCAGCGGCGTGAAGAAAGCCCTTTCCTCTCCCTTTCTCCCCCTGATAATCGCTGGGCTGGCAGCCCTACCGTGGATTATCCAGCCTGCAGCGTTATTCAGCGGCGGCTCCGTGCTTCCCTATTACCACGTTGACCTCGATGTATATCGCGAAGGAGGGCGCGCTCTGCTGCGCGGAGAGAATCTCTACACGCAAAGCTATGTGCTCGACAACGGCGTCTCACTGCCCTTTACGTACCCGCCTTTTGCCGCAGTGCTCTTTGCCGTGGTGTCGTGGATACCGCTGTGGCTACTCTCAGTTCTCCTCACTGCGGCATCGGTGGCAGCGCTCTGGGGCTGCCTCTACGCCGTCCTTTCTCGGAGTTGCACCACTCACAGGCCCGGCTGGTGGTCTTCGTGGGCGCTATGTGCGTGTCTGCTGTGCGAGCCCGTTATCGATACTCTCAGCTTCGGCCAAGTAAATCTCCTGTTGACGGCGATGGTCGTTGTCGATTGCCTGCTGCTGAACTCGCGGAGCCCGTGGCGTGGGGCCCTTAGCGGCGTGGCTATGGCTATCAAACTGACCCCGGCGGTCTTCCTTGCGGTCTTTTTCGTCCGCCGCGAGTGGCGTGCTTTCGCTACGGCCCTAGGTTCCTTTGCGGTCTGCGGCGTGGTGGGCCACCTCGCTTCGCCGGCAAGCTCCACGGTGTATTGGGGAGATACCATCCGGGATTCCTCCCGCATCGGCACACTGACCTACTCCAGCAACCAATCCCTCCGGGGCCTGCTCAGCCGCGTCATCCCTGAGCAGGCAACAGCCCTCTGGATAGTCGGGTGCCTCATCATCGTGGCGACGTTGTGGTGGGCCATGGAGCACACATCCTCACAGATTGAGCTTCTGCTGCTAGCCTCGTCGACAGCGCTGCTGTGTTCACCTGTCTCGTGGTCGCACCACTTCACGTGGCTGTGCTTGGCGGCGGTGTATCTGACTGCCCGCCGCCGCTGGGTCATTGCCAGCCTCACATGGCTGGTTCTTCTAGCCCGCGGTCACTGGCTTGTCCCCCACGGTGAGCAACTCGAACTGACGTGGTCGTGGTGGCAGCAGATTCCGGGCAATGACTACTTCTTGCTTGTCGTATTCCTCGTTGCGTTGAGCTGCTGGCTCAAGCTCACACCTGCGGAGGAAGGTTCCTTCTTCCGCCGACTGGCTCCGATCGGCGGTGGGGTCAGCGTCCAGCCCACAACGGGTACCTTGCCTAGGGCCCATAGGGCCAAGGACGCAACAGCGCAATAGAGCACGCACATGCTGAGCCAGAACCAGGTGTTTTCCAGCGGCCATTGACCCGCCAGGGTGACCTCCCGTGGGTGGAGTGCCATGGGGTAGCCATAAAGAACGGTCAGGCCGATGGGGTGCCCCAGGTAGATGGGCAGCGTGTGCGAACCGATAAAACGCAGGCCGGTGGACAAGACCGGAATATAAGACACCGCTACCGCCACGGCGATTCCTACCGGAACCTCGAAGAACTGCTCTACCAGGCGGACGAGGATGTGAACATCATCCCGCACCAGCGCTTCCGCACCAGGTAGCAACCAAGTGACATCGACTTCCCCTGAGTAGTTATCCCACGCGCGGCGGGTGAAAAATCCGATGGCATAGGCCACGGTCATCCCGGAATATGCCCAGAAACTACGGTGATCCCACGTTCCCCTAAACGGTGCCTCGATGGCGGAGGCGAATGCAGCAATGGCATCCCGGAAATAGGCGGCACCAACGAATACCGGGAGGAACATGATGGCTTTTGCAATCGAGGTGTACTGCGCCTGCCAAGCGATGAACAGAATCGGGGTAAAGCTCAACGCCATCGCTGCCCACCCGGGCAGCTTGCGCACGCACCAGAGGAAGATATTGAACAGAATCAGCGCATGCAGGAACCATGCCATGGAATGCCCCACTAGGAGGCTCGCGGCCATCTGATCAACATCGAAAATAGGATCTCCGAATACCCAGTGGTACTCCACACGCTTAGTCTGCAGCTCCACGAGCATCCACACGACATAAGGCACGAGGAAGTACCACAGGCGGCGCGTGAAAAGCTCTGCGAAGCTGAAGCGAAACACCTTTTGTGCGAAGAAGCCGCTCACCAAAAAGAACAAAGGCAAACGCAAGGGGTCCAGCCACACGTTGAAGGCAGCCAGCCACGTGTCTTTGGATTCTGGAACTGTGAGCGTGATGTGTAACAGCACGACGCCCAGGATGGAGATCCCCTTTGCTACATCGGGCCAGGCTAATCGCTGTTTGGGGGAGGAAGTCACTGATTACCGCGCCTCCGAACCGGGCTCGGCCCCTTCCGGGTAGCCGTGTCCGGCTTGCAGGGAAGCCTTGACATCGGAAGCGTACACGTCGACATAAGGTTCGCCCGTCATCTCCGAGAGTTGCTTCATCACGTAATCCGTAAAGGCACGAGCGGTGGCGTGATCTTGCGGGTCGAGATTGCGCTCAGCGGCCCATGCTCGGGGGTCGATGGGCTCTCCCACGCGCATGCCGACGCGAACTGGGCGCGGAATCCACGAACCGATCGGGTTGGCCTTCCGGGTATTGATCATGGCGATCGGAATGACCTTTTCACCCGTGGTCAGCGCGATGCGCGCCATGCCGGTGCGCCCCTTGTAGATACGCCCATCAGGCGAGCGAGTTCCCTCCGGGTAGATGCCAAAGAGATCTCCGCGGCCGATAATGCGTTCCGCGCTCGCCAGCATCGCGTCACTAGCATCCTTGTTGACGCGGTCAATCGGCACCTGCCCGACCGAGCTAAAGAACCACTTTTGCAGGCGTCCGACGAAGCCGGGGGTAGTGAAATACTCGCTCTTTGCCAAGAAGGTAATCTGCCGTGGGCACAGAAGCGGGAAGTAGAAGGAATCCATCACCGCTTGGTGGGAGGAGGCCAAGATAGCCGGGCCGGACTCCGGGATGCGTTCCATTCCTTCGGACCATGGGCGGTTCCACACTCGAAGGGCCGGGCCGAAAAAGATGTGCTTGAAGGCCCAGTACCACTTGTTTCGCATCGCTTATAGTCCTATCTGTATGTGCCGAACAGGCGGTGCTGCCCGGTGAAAGAAAAATGTGCGGTGTTAACCTCGGTGCTCCTGGCGGGCGAGATCAGCGACTCCGATCATACCTGCCGCAGAACCCAACTTCGCGGTTGCGACTCGGGCCAGGGGCCTGTGACCGGCCCCGACAATCTGGCTAGCCATGGACTCCCGCGCTCTATCCAGGTAAAGATCCGCGTCCTGGGACACCCCGCCGCCGATTACAATCAGCTCAGGATCGAGCACATCTGCCACCATGGACAACCCCTGCCCGAGCCAGTGGCCGAAGTTCTCCATGACGGCCAGCCCCAAGGGATCGCCCTGCCGGGCAGCAGCGGTGATTTCCTCCCCGGAAGGGTTTTCCGGAAGGCTGGTGTCATACTCGCCGCGCAGATCCTCGCAGGTATCCGGCAATGCGGTGCCGGAGGCGTAACGCTCGAGGCAACCACGCTTGCCGCAGGAGCACAGGCGCCCACCCGGTGACACGACAAGGTGCCCAAACTCTGGTGCGGTACCGAAAGCTCCTCGGTAGATTGTGCCGTCTGTAAAAAGCGTGGCACCAATGCCGGTTCCCACGGCAAAAAAGACCCAGTCCTTCGCACCCCGGCCAGCACCGAAGCGCCATTCCCCCCAAGCAGCCGAGTTAGCATCGTGTTCTAGGCGAACCGGGACGTCCACACGGTTGCTGAGGATCTCTCGTACTGGGGCATCACGCCACGGCAAATGCGGTGCGAAACGAACGACTTCACACTCGGGATCCAAAAAGCCTGCGAGAGCAAGCCCCACGGCCTCGATATCATGGGATGCGGCCAGATTATCTACGCAGCGCACGATGTCATCTTCAAGTGTTTGCGCATCCGTGGCGGTGGGCACACTCAGCGAATCCACAATCTCTCCGGAGGGATCAATCACCGCAGCACGCAGGTTGGTTCCACCGATATCGAACCCGATGGTGAGGCCAGCGTGGCCGCCTTCAGCGGAGGGAGTGTGTTCAAGCATGACTAGTAGGATATACCGCGTCCTGCTCACGATCACATTCAAGAACCTCACGCAATCGTGCACCCATAATCTCCCACGTCCAATGCTCTTCCACGTGGTGACGCCCAGCTTCCCCCATACGGTGGGCTCCGGGGACGTCGCCAAGCAGCGTGCACAACGCTTGCTCAAGCTCCGGCACTGAGGAACCGCGCACAACAATGCCCGTCTCCGGCGTTACCGTCTCCGGCGCGCCGCCGGAATCCCCCGCAACCACTGGCAGGCCCGCCGCTTGCGCCTCTAGGTAGACAATTCCCAGGCCTTCGACGTCAAGGCCGCCACCGCGGGTGCGCGCCGGCATGGCAAACACGTCGGCTGCGTGTAGCGCCATCCGCAATTCCGCCGTATCCCGTGCTTCCTGCACCACGGCGTCCGGGCAGTACAGGCGCGCAAGCTCACGCACAGTCGCCTCATAGCGACCGCGCCCGATAATGAGCAACTGGGCATCCGGAATACGCGCGCACACCTCCGGCATTGCGCGCAGCAGCTGGTCTTGGCCTTTCCGCGGGACCAGGCGGGAGATGCAGACGATGACCGGGCCTGGGCCTAGCCCAAAGTGCTCCCGTGCTGCTTGTTTCTCTTCCGTGGTAGCCGGGGTGAAATCCTCCAGGTTGACCGCTGAGGGCAGGTGCACCCACTGGGCACGGGTGCCGAGCGCGGGCTCGAGCCTGTTGCGCGTGTACTCAGAGATATACGTGATGACATCGGCATTCTGACCCATTCTGCGCAAGGCTTGCCGCGCCAAGGGAAGCATGGACCACCCCACCTCATGCCCGTGCGTCGTTGCCACAATGCGTCTCACCCCAGCCGCACGCGCGGACGGCGCCATGAGTGCCAGCGGAGCTGCAGCACCAAACCAGACTGCCTCAATGTTGTGTTCACGAATGAGCTGCTGCATACGACGAGCTGTGGCGGGCGTCGGCAACATAATGCTGCGTGGCCAACGGACCACGGTATAGGGCAGCGTCGCGTCATACTCCGCGGCAGCGTCACGATCTTGAGTCGACGCGAAGACCACGACATCCTGTGGGTTGAGGGTGGCTAGAAAATCTCGAAGATAGGACTGGATCCCGCCGATGGTGGGCGGAAAGTCATTGGTGACGAGGAGGGTGCGCGCCATAACCTAGTAGCGAACGGCGCCTTGGACGGGCATGGAATTAAGCGGCACCACGGCAACCGGTACGCCGTAGGTGGAAGCGTGCACCACTTGGCCATCACCGATGTACATTCCCACGTGAGTGACGCCGGGATAGTAGCCCACGATATCCCCTGGTTGCAGCTGATCCATCGGCACTGGGGTGCCGCCGGCAAGCTGCGCCTGCGAGGTACGCGGAATGCTCTTGCCCATCTGTTGGTAGCTCCACACCATAAGACCCGAACAGTCAAAGGTATCGGGACCAGTTGCACCCCACCCATAGGGAGCGCCGATGCGGGTGAGTGCGGCCTCGACCGCGGCGGAGCCAGAGCCATCAGCCAACGCGGCTAGGTCAAGACCGGAAGACCCGCCGAAGTGCTGAACCCACGCCTCCCTGGCTTCAGGGCTGAGGCCATCAATGGTCGCTTCTAGTTCCTTCTGCTGTTCCTCCAGCTCGGCCTTTTCCTTGAGAACAGTATCCCGCTGTTCCTGCAATTCATCACGCTTGCGGCGGGCCTCCTCGGCAGCATCGACAGCTTCCTGGTGCGCATCAGCGGCGGCGGCAGAGGCAGCTACCATCGCATCTTCTTCACGTTTCGCAGCCTTGGACAAGGCCCCCAGGTAGCCCATGCGCTCGACCGCACTGGCAACGTCATTGGCGTTCAGAGCAGCCGAGACCGAGGTCGATTCAGCATTCCTGCGGTAACGCTTTTGCGCGAGCGCATCGATGCGTTCCTGTTGCGCAGCTACCGCCGCGGAGGCGTCTTCGGAACTGCGGTGCGCTTCCTCGGCCTTGCGGTCCAACTCTTCGATGTTCTTCTCCGACTCGGCGAGCTCATCCTCAAGCCCCTTGACCTCTTCACCCTTGGCAGACACACGCTGGGCAACGTCCGCCATACGCTCAATGAGGCCAGGGAGGTCTTCAGCCTCCTGCGCTTGCGGGGTGCTTTCCTGCTGCTCGGGAGAAATCTCCTGGGACACAGCCGATGGTGACAGGACGGCAACTGGAACCGTACTCAAGGCAAGTGCAGCGACCGCACACGCAAGGCCTCGACGCGACATGGATACCCCCGAAACTTAGAGACGGTTAATAGCTGACTGAATTATACCCTCAGTCGAGCAAAAGCATAACGGCTACAAGAATAGCCGAACCCCTTCCCTGCCCTCACCATCAACATGGCAAGAGTAGCGGAAGGGGTTGAAAAGACTACCCAGTGCGCTTAGAAGCGAACTGCGGAGTGAATCGGCATGTAGTGCAGGGAGCGCTCGCCCACCGGGGTGCCGGAGTTAAGAGCGTCAATGATGGTGCCATTGCCGGTGTAGATGCCGACGTGGGATGCACCGGAGTAGTACACGATGATGTCGCCCGGCTGGAGCGCATCGAGGGACACCGGGGTACCGGCGGAAGCCTGCGCCTGGGAGGTGCGCGGGATGGACACGCCAGCCTGCTGGTAGGCCCAGGAGGTCAGGCCAGAGCAATCGAAGGCGCTCGGACCATTAGCACCGTAGACGTACGGGGAACCGATTGCAGAACGAGCGGCTGCGAGGACCTTCTCGCCAACAGACTGGGACGGCGCCGGGGCCGGTGCTGCAGCGGCCGGGGTCTCAACAGCAGCGGCGTAGCCGCCACCCTGGTTAGCCTTGAAAGCCGGGATGTAGCGGTCAACGTTCGGAAGTTGCTGAATGTTCGGGACGTTCTCCAGGCCGGCAACCTCGAAGCGGATGTCGGTGTTCGGAACGACAACCTCGGCGGCGTTGGCGGCTGCTGGGGTGACAACTGCTGCGGTTGCTGCGACAGCAGCGGTGGATGCAATGCGACGGGTGTTCAGGTTGCCCTGACGACGGTGCTTAGCCACGAATTTAAACTCCAAATCTTCCTGCGCGCCTACTTTCTCCGCCAAGAAGACATATCTTGTGTTTATCTTCTTTGCAACGCGGACGAAAGCTCTGACCCAAGGGACGGGCCTAGTGTTCGACGATGACCCATTCCTGTAGAGCCATCTCCACTCGGCCCCCCGAATTTTTAGGAGGGGCCAGACGCGGCGCTTAAATCTTCAGTTCGTAATTGAGCACCGGTGATGTGTACGCCGTGTCGGTAACTCAATGTCTCGAATAGGTTACGAAACCATCACAAGCGATGTCGAGTCAGAAACGCAAAACCGACTCCGTTACCGTCCTGTTATCAAATGGCAACCTAAACGACATAGTGCAAAACTTTGCCACTCCAATGCGCAATAACTATCGCCGGAAGCATGCCCTGAGCAGCGGTATCAGGGGCTCAGAAACACGCACCGACCCCTAGACCATTGCCACACTACGAGAAAGAGAAAGCTCCGCAAAACTGGCCATGTAACCTTCATCACACAGCCGTAATGCGCTTTAACAAAAGCCCCATTTGACCCACCACCAACTCCCACCCGGGCCTCAAACGACACTAGTCGCAGTAGGAAATCCACCCTCCCAGGCCCGCACTCATTCCGCCTCCCATCACTCGCGACCAACGCCGATGCAACAGTAGCCATATATATAGAAAGAGAAGCGCGGAAAGCGCACTGTCCAGTCACGCACGACGCTCAACACAGCGATTCCGGCCAAGAGAGACCTGGCGCACCGTTTGAAATCAACTACTAAGGACGCGCGAAGCCTAAGGGAATGAGGAATTCTAGGGCTCGCCGCTTGTCTCAGTATTTGCCCCATCCTCTTCCCTTGTAGCTCTCCCAACGCTGTTCGCTCTGCCTAGAGCGACACAGATTATGGAATGCACAAGGGCTCACTGCCCCTTCCTCTAGCCCCACTAGCACGTGCCAGTGGCTCGCATAAGGGGCAAGATTGCGCTCTATCCGCGCCGCACGCGCACGGCCAGAACGCCCCCCTTACCCCACCTACTTCGCGGAGATCACAGCTTGAGGGAAACCAAGCAAGCGGAAGACCGCAAATGCCCGTCGCGGACGGTCAGCCAAAGGCTCACGGGACTTCACCTAATACACCTCATGCAATAAGACGCTGAAAGCCCGCACCCCTCCCTATTATGCGGAAGGCGGTGCGGGCTCTGTGAGCGTGTTTCAGTGAGTGAAGGCGCTAGATGCGGCCATTCTCCTCGTCATCGCGACGGTTAGCCTCGTTGAGCTGACGGAACATCTCCGTCTCCTCAGCGTGGTTCTCGTGACGAATCTCATTGACGCGGGACACGATAGCCGGGTCGTCGCTGGAGAAGATACCCTGCGTCTCGGAGTCAGCCAGACCAAGCTGGTTAAGCTGCTTCGGAACCTGGGCGCCAGCGTACTCGAGCGGAATCGGGTGGCCGTGGTCATCGACCGGGCCGAGCGGCTGGTGAACCTCGATGAAGGCACCGTTCGGCAGCTGCTTAATAACGCCGGTCTCAATACCGTGCTCCAGTACCTCGCGGTCGGAGCGCTGCAGACCAACGCAGATGCGGTAGGTCATGAAGTATGCAATCGGCGGCAGGACAATCAGACCGATGCGGCCAACCCAGGTCATCGCATTCAGCGAGATCTGGAAGAAGTGTGCCACGTGGTCGTTACCACCAGACAGCGTTACCAGCAGGAAGAAGACGATGGCAGCCGCACCGATAGCGGAGCGAACCGGCACGTCGCGCGGGCGCTGCAGAAGGTTGTGGTGAGCGTCATCGCCCGTCAGCTTCTTCTCGATGAAGGGGTAGGCGAAGAGCAGGACAACCATCAGGCCACAGAGCAGTGCAACCCAGAACGCAGACGGGATGGTGTAGTTGCCGATGTAGAGCTCCCATGCCGGCATGACACGAGCAACACCGTCAGTCCACAGCATGTAAATATCCGGCTGGGAACCAGCGGAGACCTGGGACGGGTTGTACGGGCCAAGGTTCCAGATGGCGTTAATCGTCATCAGGCCGGAAATAAGAGCCAGCACGCCAGCAACCATCATGCCCATGCCGATGGCCTTCGTGGCGAAGACCGGCATAATGCGGACACCGACAACGTTGTTCTCAGCGCGCCCCGGTCCAGGGAACTGGGTGTGCTTCTGGAACCAGACCATGATGAGGTGCGCTGCGATGAGGCCCAGGATGATGCCCGGGATAACCAGCACGTGCAGGATGTAGAAGCGGTCCAGCATCAGGTCGGACGGGAAGTCGCCACCGAAGATGGCCCAGTGCAGCCAGGTGCCGATGATCGGCAGACCCAGGATGATGGCGGACATGATTCGCAGACCAACACCGGAGAGCAGGTCATCCGGGAGGGAGTAACCGAGGAAGCCCTCGACCATGCCCAGCAGGATCAGAGCGCAACCGATAATCCAGTTGGCCTCACGCGGGCGACGGAACGCGCCGGTGAAGAAGATACGCAGCATGTGGGCAATCATGGACATCATGAACATGAGTGCTGCCCAGTGGTGCATCTGGCGAACGAACAGGCCGCCGCGCACCTCAAAGGAAATATCCAGCGCGGTTGCATAAGCGCGGGACATCTCGACGCCGTTCAGCGGAGTGTAGCCGCCGTCGTAGATGACCTTCGTGATGGAAGGATCGAAGAACAGCGCCAAGTAGATGCCGGTCAGCACCAAGATGATGAAGCTGTACAGTGCCATCTCACCGAGCATGAAGGACCAGTGAGTGGGAAAGACTTTGTTGAGCTGGGTACGCAGGACGCCGGCAGCGGAGTACCGCTCGTCCATGTTGTTACCCATCTGTGCAAGTTTGTTACTCATTATGACTTACGCTCCCAGAATGCAGGTCCGACGGGCTCGATGAAGTTGCCCTTAGCAATGAGGTAGCCCTCTTCATCCACGTCAATCGGCAGCTGCGGCAGCGCACGGGCGGCTGGGCCGAAGACCGGCTTGCCGTAGTGCAGAGCATCGAACTGCGACTGGTGGCACGGGCAAAGAATACGGTTGGTCTGAGCCTCGTACAACGAGGTCGGGCAACCAATGTGGGTACAAATCTTGGAGTAGGCGTAGTAATCGCCGTAGTGGAAGTCTTCCTGCCCCTTGCGCTCGATGGCCTTCTTGGCGTCATCGTTGCGCAGGCGGATGAGCATCACGGCGTTACGGTTGCCATGGATGGAGTGCATGTGGTTGGTGTAGACGTCCTTATCCTCAGAGTACTCAGCACCATCGTTGACATCCTCAGCAGCCAACGGGAAGACAGTCTCCATACCACCGGCAGCCAGATCCTCCGGGCGCACACGCACCAGGCGGGTGACGCCACGGGTGGTGTAGTGAGAGCCGGACTCCCCTTCGTGCTTTTCGGCGATGGTACCGGTGTCGCGTGCGAGGTAGAGCTTGACGCCCTTCTCGTGCATGGTCCAACCGGAGGTCCACAGGGTGCCATCACCGGCGTAGTCCAGGTCGTGGCGCTTCTTCCACGGGTTGTTGATAGCACCGCCGAGCGGAGCGATAACGGTCAAGCCGAAGAGAACGCCAGCACCACCGAGCAGACCCATGATGGTCTTACGACGACCCAGAGTCGAGGTGGTCCAGGAATCATTCAGCAGCGCGGTCAGCGTGCGACGGTCAACCTCATCAGAGGGGCCATCGTGACGACGCTGAACGGAAATCTCCTCGGGGAGAATCTTCTTGACGTACTGAACAATGGCAAAGCCCAGGCCCAGGATGCACAGACCGGAGGTCAGGCCAAGCAGCGGGGTGTACAGGGTGTGCCACCACAGGCCATCCTCACCCAACATCTTGTACTCCCACGGCCAGAAGAGGTACACGCCGAGGAAAGCGATACCCATCAGGACGGAGATGATCAGCCAGAAGGTGACATTGCCAGCAGCGCGCTTCTCAGCGGGATCGCCCTCGACTGGGAAGCGCTCCTTGCGGAATGCGACGGTCACATCATCCAGCTCGGTACCGAGCGCTGCGAGCTCGTCGTTGCTCATAGCATCGAGCTCTTTACGAGAGTAATTCTTCTTTACGTTGCTCATGAGCGAGATCCAATCCACATAGCGGCAACGCACAGAAGGCTGATGCCGATAATCCACATTGCCAGGCCCTCAGCCACCGGGCCGAGGCCGCCAAGCGACCAACCAGCCGGAGACGGGGTTTCCTTCGCAGACTTGAGGTAGGCGATGATGTCCTTCTTCTCATCTGCGGTCAGCTGACGGTCAGAGAACTTAGGCATGTTCTGCGGACCGGTCAGCATTGCCTGGTAGATCTCCTGCTCGTTGGCCGGGTCGAGCGGCGGAGCGAACTTACCGGAGGAAAGAGCGCCTCCCCTACCGGTGAAGTTGTGGCAGGACGCGCAGTTCATACGGAAGAGCTCGGAGCCCTTTGCTACGTCCTCGGCCTGGATCTGGCCGTTGTAATTAGCACCACGCAGGGACTCCTGCGCAACAGAGCCGTCCTCGTCGTAGACGATGTCGGCACCGCCACCGTTGGCAGCGACGTAGGCGGCAAGCGCCAGGGTCTGCTGCTCGGTGTAGCGCGGAGTCTTGCGCTCAGCCTGAGCGTCGTTGGACATCATCGGCATACGGCCGGAGTGAACCTGGAAGTACACGGAGCCGGCGCCAATACCAACGAGGGAAGGACCACGGTCCTGGATACCCTGCAGGTTCGCACCGTGGCAGGTGATACAAGCGACTTCGTAGATGTCCTTGCCCTCTTGAACGAGTGCCTGGTCATCCTTTGCGGCGGTGGCCACCTGTGCGTCAGGGGTCAGGGCGGAAGCCAAGACACCTGCGCCGGTAAGCCCGATGCTCAATGCAAAGACGCCAGCAAGCGTGCGCTTCGCCTTGCGGCGACGGCGGGTCTTCTTAGCCGCGACAGTGGTCTCTTCCACTGCGGCGGGCTGCTGGATGTTATCCATCATTTTCCTTTAGATAACTCGTACATGGAGATGAATGACTGTAGGCCGGCTATTCTCCGGCGACTACGGCCTACTGAACTAGGTAGATGACTACGAACACGCCAATCCACACGACGTCAACGAAGTGCCAGTAGTAGGACACTGCCATTGCCGCGGTGGCCTGTGCAGGCGTGAACTTGGAGCGGGCAATGCGCGCCAAGATGATTCCGAAGGAAATCAGACCTGCAGTCACGTGAGCCGCGTGGAAGCCGGTCAGAATGTAGAAGACCGAACCGAACACGCTGGACTGAACAGTGACACCAGCCATGATCAACTCTGTCCACTCGAATGCCATGATGCCTAGGAAGACAACACCCAACGCGATGGTCACCGAGTACCAGAGTCGGAGCTTGTATACGTCACCCCTTTCTGCTGCAAACACGCCGAACTGAGAGGTCACGGAGGAAAGAACCAGGACACTCGTAATGAGGAAGCCCATGGGCACGTTGATGTGCGCCGTGTGCTCTGCCCAGTCACCCTCCTGGCCGTTCGCACGCGAGGTGAACCACATCGCGAACAGTCCAGCAAAGAACATCAATTCCTGAGACAGGAACACGATGGTGCCGACGCTGACCATGTTGGGTCGGTTCAGCGCGGCAACACGTGGTGCTGCCATACCTTGGTTAGAAACTACGCTCGTCACGCATAACAGTATGGCTGGTCTGACCGCATAAGTCATCTCATTTCCCCCCGATTTTTTTGAGGCTACGACCTAGACCTTCACAGTTTTCACCCCGGGCAGGAACTATAGATCTTCTTGGAAGTAGTCGGGAACTTTTTAGCGCGCTTTACGACGCCCCATCCCTGCAGGTAGTGAGACTTGGCAACGCTTGTTGTGAAGCCAGCAACAGGACAAGAAGAGGTACGTTTCGCCCACGACCCGGCACCAGGCAGACCAACCCTAATGAGATAAATCACACCCACCGCCACACGTGAAAGTGCAGGACTGCAACTTTCGGTTGACCCCCGTAAAAATAGCCGTTAACGTGCTGGAATTCTAGGCCCAGACCTACAGGCACACGCTTTCGGCGGCCGCCCGCTCCCCCAGCGCTCCACCCGTAGCGAAGTTTTTTCTCCTTTTTGGGAACTTTCCGCAACGCAGTACGACGCCGTCTTGCCAACGACAAAGCCTCCGCCACGATGTGTGGCGGAGGCTTGAGAAGTCGTGACGCTAGAAAGCGCGGCAGAAAAGGTTAAGCTTTAGTGCTTTTCCTTCGGAAGACCATACTGCAGTGAAAGGCCGGTCACGGAGGTGACGAGCAGGACGGCACCCAGGATAATCATCCAGAAGTAGAGGTAGATGATTCCGAGGCCGAGAACCGCAATCGAACCGGTCATGCACAGCGGCCAGATGGAGCTGGGAGAGAAGAAGCCGAGGATACCGGCTGCGTCTTCAGTCTCCGCTTCTTCCCAATCTTCTGGAGCGATGTCAGAGCGGTTATCGGTGAAGTGCAGGTAGCCACCCAGCATGAGGCAGAGCAGCATAGCGAGGACCATGCCCACGATGCCGACCCACTCGGTGCCATACAAGTAGCCATCATCCTTGACGTAGTTAACGCCAATGACGTAGACGATGAGCGACACGAAGAGGTAGGTCGCGATGGAATAAAAGACCTTAGATGTTGCACGCATTTTCTATCAGTTCCTTTTCTTATGCCGCCTCAGCGGTGTCGACAAAGTTGTCGGCATCGCGGGTGTCGCGCAGAGAGTTGAACGGCGCGGTGGTAACTGCGTAAGGCTCTTCACCGATGTGCTCGAGAGCTTCGGCGTTGGTTGCCTGCGGGTTCTCCTCGCGGAACTTGAGGTACTCGTTGAAGTCTGCGCGGTCAACGACGCGAATCTCAAAGTTCATCATGGCATGGTAGGTACCGCACATCTCAGCACAGCGGCCGACGAAGGCACCCTTCTCTTCAATCTTCTCTACCTGGAAGCGACGCTCCTGAGAGTTGTTCTCCGGGTGTGCGTAGACATCGCGCTTGAACAGGAACTCCGGAACCCAGAAAGAGTGGGAGACATCGCCGGAGGCGAGACGGAACTCAATCGGGGTGTCTACCGGGAGAACCAGAACCGGAACCTCTTCGGTGGTACCCACGGTCTCAATCTTGTTGAAGTTGAGGTACGAGATATCACCCATGGACTTACCGTGAATCGGGTTCGGGTTCGGGGTGCCCTCCGGATCCACAGAGGATTCCTCAGCGAGCTTCTGACGCTCGGCGTCAGCACCGTCGTAGTTCTCGCCATCAACCTTATTCTCGGCGTAGCCGAACTTCCAGTTCCATTGGAAAGCCGTGACGTCGACGGTAACTTCAGGATTCTTATCCAGAGCCGTCACCTTCTGCTGCGCCTGAACCGTGAAGAAGAACAGGCCCATGATGATGAGAATCGGAATAATCGTCAGAGCCATCTCCAGCGGCACGTTGTACTGCAGCTGCTTCGGAAACTCACCCTTACCAGCTTTCTCAGCCTTCTTCGCATTCCAACGGAAAATAGCGGTGAGGAACAGACCCCACATAATGAAACCGATGATCCATGCAGCAACCCAGACCCAGATCCAGAAGTTGTACATCGAGGTCGCCTCGGGGGTAATACCCTTTGGCCAGCCCATACCAAGGAGGTTCTCAACGGCCGTCGGTGCTGCGACGTCACAACCTGCCAGAGCTAGGCCGCCCAGAGCGATGACGCCCGCTAGGCCCGCCTTACGGCCGAGGTTGCGTTGCTTACGCTGTCCCACGTGTGTTCTGCCTTTCTGTGCACACAAACTTCTCGAATACTCACAGAGCATTCCTACCCAATCAGGATAGAGGATCCTGCCTGAATTTCAGACCTTTTCGCTGGACTGATTAGACGCTGGCTCCGCTCTATAAATAGTGAACGTACGGGATGTTACCGGCCCACCTGCACAAGGTCACACCGACTACCCCACCCTCCCCCTACCCGCTATGACCCAATTCACAGAGGGCATAGCCGTGCATCATCCGAAAGTTCGCACCCTAACGGGGAGCGCGGCGCGGGGTTCGCAGATCCTCCGGATCCGGCCGTAAAGTGTGTCAAAGATGAAGCTTGATATATAAGGAGAAGCAAGTTTATGTGCGGACTCTGCGCGCTATTGAGCGCCGATCGCAATGCCGTCCAGCACCTGGAGGCCCTCGAGCAATCTCTCCAGTGCATGCGCCACCGCGGCCCCGACGCTGCTGGCACCTGGCATGACGAGGATGCAGCCTTCGGCTTTAACCGTCTATCCATTATCGATCTGGAGCACTCGAACCAGCCGCTTCGCTGGGGCCCGGAAGACAACCCCGAGCGCTATGCCCTCACCTTCAATGGCGAGATTTATAACTACGTGGAGCTGCGCGAAGAGCTTAGTGCCGCCGGCTATACCTTCAATACTGAGGGCGATGGCGAGCCCATCGTCGTCGGCTACCACCATTGGGGCAAGGACGTTGTCGAGCACCTGCGCGGCATGTTCGGTTTCGTCATCTGGGATACTGAAACTCGGACCATGTTCGCCGCGCGCGACCAGTTTGGCATCAAGCCCCTCTACTACGCCACCACCGACGCCGGCACCGTTTTCGCCTCTGAAATGAAGTGCATCCTGTCGATGGCCGGGTCACTGGGTCTAGACCTCAGCCTTGATAAGCGCGCCATCGAGCACTATGTGGACCTGCAGTACGTGCCTGAGCCGGAGTCTCTCCACGCCAATATTCGCCGCGTCGAGTCTGGCTGCACCGTAACGCTTCGCCCTGGCGAAAAAGTTGTATCGGAGCGCTACTTCAAGCCCCGCTTCCCCATACAACCTGTGAAGCAGGGCGAGGAGCAGAAGCTCTTCGATAGGATTGCGCGGGCGTTGGAGGATAGCGTCGAGAAGCACATGCGTGCCGATGTGACCGTCGGTTCCTTCCTCTCCGGCGGCATTGACTCCACCGCCATCGCAGCCTTGGCCAAGCGCCACAACCCGGACCTCCTCACCTTCACCACCGGATTCGAGCGCGAAGGCTACTCCGAGGTCGACGTCGCGGCCGAGTCTGCCGCCGCCATTGGTGTAGAGCACATCGTTAAGATTGTCTCCCCCGAGGAATACGCTGAGGCTGTTCCGAAGATCATGTGGTACCTGGACAACCCCGTGGCAGATCCCTCTCTTGTCCCCTTGTACTTCGTGGCCCAGGAAGCCCGTAAGCACGTCAAGGTGGTGCTGTCTGGTGAAGGTGCCGACGAGCTTTTTGGCGGCTACACCATCTATAAGGAGCCGCTCTCGCTAGCTCCGTTCGAGAAGATCCCCTCCCCGTTGCGCCGCGGCTTAGGCAAGCTCTCACAGGTCCTCCCCGAGGGAATGAAGGGCAAGTCCCTGCTCAACCGCGGTTCCATGACCATGGAAGAGCGTTACTACGGCAACGCCCGCTCCTTCAACTTCGAGCAACTCCAGCGGGTGCTCCCGGGGGCCAAGCCGGAGTGGGACCACCGCGAGGTTACCGCTCCGATTTATGCGCAGTCCCAAGACTTTGACCCGGTAGCCCGCATGCAGCACCTCGACCTGTTTACGTGGATGCGCGGCGATATTTTGGTCAAGGCCGATAAGATGAACATGGCCAACTCCCTGGAGCTGCGCGTTCCTTTCCTGGACAAAGAAGTATTCAAGGTCGCGGAAACTATCCCCTACGATCTCAAGATTGCGCACGGCACCACCAAGTACGCGCTGCGCAAAGCCATGGAACAGATCGTCCCGCCGCACGTACTGCACCGCAAGAAGCTGGGCTTCCCGGTTCCTATGCGCCACTGGTTGGCCGGCGATGAGCTTTATGGATGGGCCCAGGATCAGATCACGGAGTCCCAGACCGAGGACATCTTCAACAAGAAGGAAGTTCTGGAGATGCTCAAGGAGCACCGTGACGGAATCACCGATCACTCCCGCCGCCTGTGGACGGTGCTGTCCTTCATGATTTGGCATGGCATCTTCGTGGAAGAGCGCATCGACCCGAAGATTGAGCAGCGCGATTACCCCGTGAAGCTCTAATAAAATAGAGAATAAAAATGAAGCCCTCGCCATATGGCGAGGGCTTCGACATATCGTCTATGTGACTTTAATTGAAGGAGTCACCGCAAGCGCAGGAACCGCCAGCGTTGGGATTATCGATGGTAAAGCCTTGGGCCTCAATGGTGTCGGAGAAGTCGATCTTGGCGCCAGTGAGGTACGGGATGGACATCTTGTCTACGACGAGGTTGACACCGCCAATGGAGTCCACCTTGTCACCATCCAAGGTGCGGTCATCGAAGTAGAGCTGGTAGCGCAAGCCCGCGCAGCCGCCCGGCTGGACAGCAATGCGCAGTGACAGATCATCGCGGCCTTCCTGATCAAGCAGGGACTTTGCCTTGGCCGCAGCGGCCTCGGTCAGGATAACTCCGGTTGCAGACGCGGGAGCGGTCATGATTTCTCCTCTTATGTTTACGGAATTTTTTCTGGAGCCCACCCTACCCCCTCATACAAGAGGAAGAAAGGATGCCTCACAGTTCACTAGTGGTTCACTGGTGCCCTGTTCCCTCACCACAACGCTATCTCCCGCGGGCCTATTCCCGTTATGTCCGCGCGACCTTGTACGCTAAACAGCGTGAAACTTCCGTGGCAAAAAGATGACAAGACTTCTTCCCCCGCCGAGCACACCCCGACGCCGGAAGAGCAACCCGCCGCCGAGAAACCGCACCGCAAGGGCTACACGCCGCCGAAAGGCCGCCCCACGCCTAAGCGTGATGCGCAGGAAATCGCCCGCGGCGTCAAGCGTGATCCCCGGGGAATGTCGGACGCGCAGCGCTACCAGCACCGCAAGGAACTCAAGGCTTCCATGTCTAAGGCAGAGTGGAAGGAATATAAGCGCAAGGAGCGCCAAGAGTCCCGCGAGCGCAACAAGGTGGCACAGGAGCGCATGGCCGCTGGTGACGAGCGCTACCTCCTCGCCCGCGATAAGGGCGATGTCCGCCGCTACGTGCGCGATTGGGTAGATTCCCACCGCTTCATTAACGAGTGGGTCATGCCCTTTATGATCGTGCTGCTGGTGCTCATGTTCGTCGGCAGCCGGGACCCACGCATGTCGCAAATCATCTCGATTGGCGCCATGGCGGTCATCCTGGTTTTCGCTGTCGAGGGTTTCTGGCTCGCGCGTAAGTGCAACAACGCAGTGCGCCTGAAGTTCCCCGGCACCACCGAGGCCGGTTTTGGTCTAGGGTTCTACGCGTACTCCCGTGCCTCCCAACCGCGCAAGTGGCGCACGCCGCGTCCGCAGGTGGAGCGCGGAGCTACCGTCTAAGCCGGAGGACACATGCCTGAATTCACCGCGGTTCCCCAGCTGCGCCCTTCAACCGCAGCACAACCAAACCGCATGGCAGAGATTGCTGCATGGCTGGCGGCAGCGCAGGATTCTCCGCAGGCCACACCTCTTGAGCGGCCCCGGGCCATCGTCTTTGAAGACGCCCGGCCCACCGCTGAACGCACTGTCGACGGCGTGGGTATCACGCAACATTCCTCCGTTGATGAGGAACAGTGGCGCGATAATCTCCTCAGCGCTGCGCAGCGGGCAGGGGCGGGCATCGACTTCGTCGAGTGCACCAGCGGCGACTCCGAAAACTCTGAACCGTACGACAGCACTACCGCCATGTCCCCTGCGGAGTGCGAGTCCTTCCTCAGCCTAGGCATGACCACGGCAGATCGGGAGATCGATTCCGGCGCTGACCTGCTCATCGCGTCCGCTTGTGGAATCGACACGGAGACCGTTGCCACCAGTGTTATGGGCCGGATTACCCACACCGAACCGGTAGCGATCGTGGGGACAAATACTCTCGCCAGTGGTATCACGGATGCGCAGTGGAAGGTCCGCGTCAGTGTTGTGCGCGACTGCATGTTCCGTGCACGCAAACTAGAGGGTTGGGAGGTCGTCCAGACCATCGGTTCCCCGAACCTCGCGGCATTGGTGGGTTTCATCGCGCAGGCCACGGCGAGACGAACACCGGTGCTTATCGACGGCCCCTTGGCAGCCACCGCCGCTGTCCTAGCCGAGCGCACTGCGCCCGGTGTGAAGGGCTGGTTGCGCGCGGGAACCACCACCCCCGAACCGGCGCACGCCCTCGCCCTCAAGGAGCTGGGGCTTAACCCACTGCTTGATTTAAACCTGAGTGAAGGTTTCCCCCTCGGCGCGCTCGCGGCCTTGCCGCTGGTGCAGCTGGCCGCCGAGCTCGCCTAGGCAGCCCACTTATTTCGCTTCAACCAGCGTGTGCAGCCAGCCGTGAGTATCCTCAACGGACCCGCGCTGGATACCGGTGAGGCGCTCGCGCAGAGCCATCGTCGTCGCCCCCGCCTCATCGTTATTAATGTGGAAGTCGGTATCAGTGCCCATGACGTGACCAACCGGGGTAATGACAGCCGCGGTACCGCAGGCAAAGGCTTCCACCATCGCGCCGGAAGCAACGTCCTGCTCCCATTCCTTGTAGGTGATGCGGCGTTCTTCCACCTTCAGCCCCATGTCTTCGGCCACCTGCAGCAGAGACTTGCGGGTAATACCCGGCAGCAGCGAGCCCGACAGTTCCGGAGTGACCAGGGTCTGGTTACCCTCTTCGCCATAGACGAAGGCCAGGTTCATGCCGCCCATTTCCTCGATATAGGTGCGCTCGATAGCATCCAGCCACACCACCTGGTCGCAGCCCTCTTCCGCCGCCTGCGCCTGCGCGAGCAGCGAAGCCGCGTAGTTGCCGGCGAATTTCGCTGCACCGGTGCCGCCGGGAGCGGCGCGAACATAGTCGGTGGACAGCCAGACGGACACCGGCTTGATACCACCGGAGAAGTAGGCGCCAGCTGGGGAGGCGATGACGACATAGCGGTAGGCATCCGCCGGGTGCACGCCCAGCGAAACATCAGTGGCGATCATGAAAGGCCGGAAGTACAGGGCCGCCTCGCCGCCGGCTTCAGGAACCCAGGCCTGATCGACGTCGACAAGCTGACGCAGGGACTCCACGAACTCCTCTTCCGGGAGCTCCGGCATGGCCATGCGCCGGGCGGAAGCCTGCAGACGCTGCGCGTTTTGCTCTGGGCGGAAGGTGGCGATGCTGCCGTCAGGCTGGCGGTAGGCCTTGATGCCCTCGAAGATGGCCTGGCCGTAATGAAAGACGGTGGACGCCGGATCCATGCTGAACGGTTCGTAAGGGCGCACCTGCGCGTCGTGCCAACCCTTGTCCTCAGTCCAGTCAATCGTCACCATGTGGTCGGTGAAGTACTTGCCAAAGCCCGGGTTCGCCAAAATCTCCTGCAGGCGTTCCGGGAAGGTGGGACTATCAGTTCGCGTCACGGTGTAATTCAACATGCATCACACCGTACTCCCCAGACACCTATAGCAGTGCAGAAATGCCCAAGCGAAATACCGAGTGACATAGTCAGCCTTCGCGTACATTGCCCCTCCGCGTTCCATATCATGGACACAGGTAGGGTGTGAGGAGTATCCCATTGTCATTTTCTCAAGGAGGACATCGTGGCTTCTTCCACGTTCGAACTGCCCGCACGCGGCTCTTTCCCCACCGTTGAGCTGGCCAAAAAGGCCCCCAAGCAGGCGGACGCCCTGTTGATCGCAACCTTTGCTGGCGAAGAGGGACTCGAGGTTCCGGGCACCTCCCTGCTCGGCTCTTCCGCACTGCGCTCGACGTATGAGGCCCTCGCCGCCGTGGGTGCGGCGGGCAAGGCCGGGGAGATCGTGAAGGTTCCCGCTCCACAGAAGGCAGGTGCCGCTCAGGTCATCGCGTTGGGTTTGGGTGACGTTGAGGCGCTTGACGATGAAGCTTTGCGCCGCGCCGCCGGCAGCGCCGCTCGCGCCACTGCGGGCGTGGGCACCATCGTGACCACCTTGGCGGACTTCGGCGTTACTGCCGCCGTTGAGGGACTCATCCTCGGCGGCTATGCCTACCGCGGAATCCGCTCCACTGAGCTCACGGAAAAGGAGCAACCGGCTACCTTCATCGTGGTGGCTGATAAGTCTGTTTCCGAAGAATTCGAGGCAGCCCGCACCGTGGCTGAGTCTGTTTTGCTCGCCCGCGACCTAGTGAATGCCCCCGCCAACGAGCTTTACCCGGAGTCTTACGCCGACTTCCTTTCCGGCCAGGCCAAGGAGGCCGGTCTTGACGTCGAGGTTCTCGATGAAAAGCAGCTGGAGAAACAGGGCTTCGGCGGAATCTTGGCCGTGGGCAAGGGCTCGGCCCGCCCGCCGCGCTTGGTGCGCCTGAGCTGGAAGCCCAAGAAGGCCAAGAAGCACGTGGCCCTCGTGGGTAAGGGCATCACCTTCGATACCGGCGGTATTTCCTTGAAGCCGGGCAATGGCATGTGGGACATGATCTCTGACATGGGCGGCTCCGCTGCCATGGCGGCCACCATCATCGCCGCTGCCAAGCTGAAGCTGCCAGTCCAGATTACCGCCACCTTGCCGCTGGCGGAGAACATGCCGGGCTCTGGTGCCACCCGCCCGGGCGATGTCATTACCCACTACGGTGGCCTGACCTCCGAGGTCCTCAACACCGACGCCGAGGGCCGCCTCGTGCTGTCGGACGCCATCGCTCGCGCCAGCGAGGATAAGCCGGATTACCTCATCGAGACCGCAACGCTTACCGGCGCACAGATCGTGGCGCTCGGTTCGCGCACCTCCGGCATCATGGGCTCTGAGGTCTTCCGCGATCGCTTGGCCGAAATCGGCCGCGAGGTGGGCGAGAATGCCTGGGCCATGCCGCTGCTGGAAGAGCACGACGAGGAGATCAAGTCCCAGGCCGCGGACATCCGCAACATCAACGCCAAGCGTGAGGGAGGCATGGAATTCGCCGGCACCTACCTCAAGCAATTCGTGGGCGAGGGCATCGAGTGGGCCCACATCGATATCGCCGGCCCTTCCTGGAACGGTTCCGCCCCGCGCGGCTACACCCCGAAGCGCGCTACCGGTGTGCCGGTGCGCACCGTGGTGGCCGCGCTGCGCGAGATCGCAGAAGCCTAGATCAGAGCGTCTTCAATTCTGCCCCTCGCGTGAGCGACCTTAGGCCGCTCACACTTCTTCACCGGCGATGACGTAGTCCTCCTTGTCCGCCAGCGGGAGGACGGTGCCATCTGACATGGCGCGGTCGGTGACGAGCCCGTCATCGTCGACAAGCGCGACCTCATTGCCTTCCTCACGCAGCCGGCGTAGTCCTTCCTTGAGCATGCGCCGCCCCACCTTGTGCAGCCCAGAGACCTGCGAGAAGTCCAAGGCCAAGCGTTTGCCGGAGAATTGACGCTCCTCCAGCTCGTGGAGGATGGCTTCGGTAGCGGTGAAGTTGATATGACCCTGCAGGCGGATGATCGCCGTCTCCTCATCTTCATCAACGCTGCGTACTGGGTGCACACCGAAGCGGTTCTCTGTGGACATCAGGTGCAGACCCATGTCCGAGGAGAGCTCGCGGAAAATTGCGGTGCCGCGCACGCTATTTCCCTGCTCATCGAGGCGCGGAGAGAACGTCGCCACACCGATCTGGCCCGGCAGGGTACCGATGAGACCGCCGGCTACGCCTGACTTCGCCGGGATTCCTACTTCCGTCATCCAGCGCCCAGCGCCGTCGTACATGCCGCAAGAGCTCATCACCGCCAGGGTCATGCGGCAAACATCGGCGTCTAAAATCTTCTCTCCTGTTACCGGCTGGCGCCCACCATTGGCCAAGGTCGCGGTCATGACGGAAAGGTCGCGCACATCGACCGACAGCGCGCACTGCGAGGTATAGGACAGCACGGCGTCGTGAGCATCATCCTGAATGATGCCATAGGAGCGCAGCATATGCGCGAGGGAGAGGTTACGCTCGGCATGCTCAAGTTCGGAGTCACACAGGCGCTTGTCGACGTCCACCTCGCGCCCCGCCAATTGGGATATGAAGGCGCGAATCTTCTCCACGCGGTCCTCCACGCTGGAGTCCACTCCGTTGATGAGCTGGTTGACCACGATGGCACCGGCGTTAATCATCGGGTTTACTGGGCGGTGGTCTTTGGCTAGGGAAAGCTCGTTGAAAGCCTGCCCAGAGGGCTCGAGGCCGACGACGTCACGCACCGCGTCTAAGCCCAGCTCACTCAAAGCGAGGGCGTAGACGAAGGGTTTGGAGATGGACTGAATGGTGAAGCGGTTTTCTGCGTCACCGGCGCTATACAGGTGGCCCGTGACAGAGCACAGCGCAACGCCCAACTGGTCTGGGTTTGCGCTGGCCAGTTCCGGGATATAGTCCGCGACTTCTCCGGAATCGTGATCGTGAACGCCATCAAGGATCTTCTGTAAATAAAAAGGAATCGGTGTTTTCATCGCTTCCCAGGGTATAGAATTGCCCCGTATGACACCTGCACTCATCATTGTCGATGTCCAACATGATTTTTGCCCCGGCGGAGCCCTCGGCACCGAACGCGGCAACGAAGTTGCTGAGCGCATTGGCGCTCTCCAAGCCTCCTATGAAACTGTCGTAGCCACACAGGATTGGCATATCGATCCAGGCGCCCACTTCTCTGAGAACCCCGACTTTGTCGATACCTGGCCCACGCACTGCGTGGCCGATTCTTATGGCGCCGCCATGCACGAGGCCATCGCACCCGCCCAGGCCTATTTCAAGAAGGGCGAATACACCGCCGCTTACTCGGGCTTCGAAGGCGCAGCCGATGGTGTTCTACTCGCAGATTGGCTGCGTGAGCACAACGTCACCGCCGTGGACATCGTTGGCATTGCCACCGACCACTGCGTGCGCGCGACGGCTGCCGACGCCCTTAAGGAAGGCTTCACCGTGCGGGTTCTGGCGGACTATTGCGCGCCCGTCGACGAGACCCGCGGCGCTGCCGCCCTGAAGGAACTGGCCAAGGCAGGCGCCACTATCGTTAGCGAATAAGCAACAGACGTTGTGACTGTTTAGCTATCGCCCTGTTGCTTCTGCTGCTGGCGCTGCTCAAAGCGTTCGCGGCGCTCGCGCTGCTCCTCCCGCTTGCGCAGAATGCGTTCGCGCTCAATGCGCTCGCGCATGCGCTGGGGGTAGCCAGTCTCTTCGACGTCATAAACATCGCACCGCAAAAGCTTGGCTACCGCGTCAATCCCTTTGGGTCCACCAATGCGGCGGCGGATGAAGGCGCCGCTTTCATCAACCACGACGACCGACATCTCGTTGACCACGGTCTCCGGCTCCACAAATGCCTCAATATAGGCCCGCCCCTGCGCCCAAGCTTGGAGCTCCTGAGCGTCTTCTGCGCGAATGGTCTCCCCCGGTGCGCGGGGTGGGCGCAGTTGGGACTTAGAGCTATTGCGGCGGAAGGGGTTGAACATGGCTCTTTAGCCTACCGGAGGCCACCTTCAGCCACTTCGTGCGGAGGTTGCCCCAATTCACCCCACCCATGCGCAGCTTTTATAAACACGCTGTAGAATCAATCACTAGCGTTTCACTAATTCCAACTTTCGAGGAGTCTTAACACTTATGGCACACTCTGTTGTGATGCCCGAACTGGGCGAATCTGTAACCGAAGGCACGATTACCCAGTGGCTGAAGTCCGTCGGTGACACCGTCGAGGTCGACGAGCCATTGCTCGAGGTCTCCACCGACAAGGTCGACACCGAAATCCCCTCCCCGGTCGCCGGCACCATCCTCGAAATCAAGGCTGAGGAAGATGACACCGTAGACGTGGGCGAGGTCATCGCCATCATCGGTGATGAGGGCGAGTCCGCACCGGCCGCTGAGGAGTCCGAAGATTCCTCTGAGAAGGCTGCTGAGACCCCGGACAAGCCTGCTGAGGACGCTGAGTCTGAGGCCCCAGCTGCTTCTGGTGACGCCACCGACGTGGAGATGCCGGAGCTCGGTGAGTCCGTCACCGAAGGCACCATCACCCAGTGGCTGAAGTCCGTCGGCGACACCGTCGAGGTCGACGAACCACTCCTCGAGGTCTCCACCGACAAGGTCGACACCGAAATCCCGTCCCCAGTCGCCGGCACCCTCGTTGAAATCCTCGCCGAGGAAGACGACACCGTCGACGTCGGCGCCGTCATCGCCCGCATCGGCGACGGCTCCGCCGCAGCCTCCGAAAAGCCTGCCGCCAAGGAAGACAAGGCAGAGGAAAAGAAGGAAGAGCCCAAGGCTGAAGAAAAGTCCGAGGAGAAGTCTGAGGACAAACCGGCTGCTTCTGGTGACGCCACCGACGTGGAGATGCCGGAGCTCGGTGAGTCCGTCACCGAAGGCACCATCACCCAGTGGCTGAAGTCCGTCGGCGACACCGTCGAGGTCGACGAACCACTCCTCGAGGTCTCCACCGATAAGGTCGACACCGAAATCCCGTCCCCAGTCGCCGGCACCCTCGTTGAAATCCTCGCCGAGGAAGACGACACCGTCGACGTCGGCGCCGTCATCGCCCGCATCGGCGACGGCTCCGCCGCAGCCTCCGAGAAGCCCGCTGCCAAGGAAGACAAGGCAGAGGAAAAGAAGGAAGAGCCCAAGGCTGAAGAGAAGAAGGAAGAGCCGAAGGCCGAGGAGAAGCCTGCTGCTTCCCAGTCCTCCGAGCCGAAGACTTCTGAGACTTCCACCAAGGTCAACAACGGCGATAACGTCCCGTACGTGACCCCGCTGGTACGCAAGCTGGCTGAGAAGCACGGCGTTGACCTGTCCACCGTCTCCGGCACTGGCGTCGGCGGCCGCATCCGCAAGCAGGACGTCCTGGCCGCTGCTGGCGAGGGCGAGGCACCGGCTTCCTCCGCTAGCGCATCCTCCAGCTACCCGCGTGCTCGCTGGTCCACCAAGTCCGTGGATCCGGAGAAGCAGGAGCTCATCGGCACCACCCAGAAGGTCAACCGTATCCGCGAGATCACGGCGTCCAAGATGGTGGAGGCCCTCCAGATTTCCGCTCAGCTGACCCACGTTCAGGAAGTCGATATGACCGCCATCTGGGATATGCGCAAGCAGTCCAAGCAGGCGTTCATTGATAAGTACGAGGCCAACCTCTCCTTCCTGCCGTTCATTGTGAAGGCCACCGTTGAGGCTCTGGTCTCCCACCCGAACGTTAACGCTTCCTACAACCCGGAGACCAAGGAGATGACCTACCACGCTGACGTCAACGTGGCCATCGCCGTGGATACTCCGCGCGGCCTGCTGACCCCGGTCATCCACAAGGCCCAGGAGCTGACGCTGCCGGAGATCGCCCAGAAGATCGCCGAGCTGGCTGATAAGGCACGCAACAACAAGCTCAAGCCGAATGATCTGACCGGTGCAACCTTCACCGTGACCAACATCGGATCCGAGGGCGCCCTGCTGGATACCCCGATTCTGGTTCCGCCGCAGGCCGGCATCCTGGGCACCGCCGCTATTACCAAGCGCGCGGTCGTTGTGACCGAGGACGGTCAGGACGCCATTGCCATCCGCCAGATGTGCTACCTGCCGTTCACCTACGACCACCAGGTGGTCGACGGTGCCGACGCTGGTCGCTTCATCACGACCATCAAGGACCGCCTCGAAACCGCAGATTTCGAAGCCGACCTTGACCTCTAAGGCTTAACAAGACTCCAAGTCTTAAGAGGCCTGCTCCCCCGCCACTGTGGCGGGGGAGCTTCGTCGTTTTCCACCCTGCTTTCCTCCACCCCGCAAACACAGCTCGGTGACATCGCTCAGTGGCACCGCAACTGCCCTATCTGCCAAAACTATTGCCCGGTTTTCAAAGATCGGCGCTAACTTTGGCAGTTTGGCGCGTTTTCTTTAAGCGTCTTGCCACCAAGACCTGACCACTGTGATTCAGTGCACTAGACTGTCCCGCATGATTTCTCAGAAGTGGTTCCGCGTCGCACTCGGCATGTTTCTCGTCGCCTGCGGCGCCAACCTCTTCGCACCGATGGTCGTGGTCTACCAAGTCACCACCGAGCTGGGAGTTCTGCAGACGACCTTCCTCTTCGGCATTTATGCCCTCGGCATCATGGTGGCTCTCTTCATCGGCGGCCCGCTTTCCGATTCGTTGGGCCGCCGCGCCATCATGCGCCCGGCCGTCCTCACCACCACTGCTGGCTCACTGGTCTTCCTCGGCGGCGCAGGCGGTTCCTTCCTGCCCTTGCTCATCGGCCGCCTGTGTGCCGGCGCCGCCGTGGGTTTCGCCATGTCTTCCGGCGCTGCGTGGATCAAGGAGCTCAGCACCCACCTCAGCGTTGGTGCGAAGCGTTCTTCCATTGCTTTGTCAGCTGGCTTCGCGTCAGCACCTGGCGTTGCCGGTATCGCCGCAGAGTTCCTCCCCTGGCCCACCGTCCTTCCTTATCTCTTGCACATCGGCCTAGCACTCGTCGTGGTCCCCCTCGTGTGGACCGTGCCAGAACAGAGATCTGCCCAAACGGCTTCATCGCGCCGCACTTTTGTCCCCAGCAGCCTGATTACTCCCCGGTACCTACTGGTTGTGGCCTACGCACCGTGGGTCTTCGGCTCCGCCACCACCGCCTTCGTTTTCCTGCCCGCGCAGCTCAGCGAGCACCTGCGCCATCCCGTTCTGACCGCCGGCCTGTGTGCCCTACTCACCATGGGCAGCGGCGTGGTCATTCAACAGCTTGCGGGCCGCATTCGCGTCACGGCATTCCACGGCATGGTGCTAGCCGCTATAGGCATGGCGCTGTGCCTCGGCGTCCTCGTCGCGGCGGAGCATAGCTGGGCAGTTTTCCTTCTTCCTTTCGCGGCCATCATCATGGGCAGCTCTTATGGAATCGGCATGCTCAGCGGACTCGCAGAGACCCAAGCCATTGCTCACCCAGCGGAGCTCGGAGCGGCAACGGGGGTGTTTTATTCGCTGACCTATCTAGGCTTCTTTGCGCCCTTCATCCTGTCGCTTTTGGGTCCTGTCACCGACTATTCCACTGCCTTCATCATCGGGCTGGTCCTCGCCGTACTGACCGCAGTAGCGCTGCGTATTCACCTTAAGGGGTAACCGAGGTCAATGTCATGGCATACGCCTTATACTTGTGGGCAGTTTAGGTCACACAAACTAACGCCACGAAGGAGATAAAACATATGGCTTTCATCTCTCGCCACCTCGGCCCCGATGCAGCCGAGCGTGAGACGATGCTCAAGGCAGTGGGCTATGACAGCGTAGACGCGCTGGTCGATGCCGCCCTGCCGACCTCCATCCGCGCTACCGAAGCGCTGAACCTCCCGGAGGCTTTGAGCGAAGATGATGCGCAGGCGAAGCTGCGCGGGTACGCCTCTCAGAACGTCGTGCTGAAGTCCTTCTACGGCCAGGGTTATTCCGATACCCTCACCCCGGCGGTCATTCGCCGCGGGCTGCTGGAGGATGCCGGCTGGTACACCGCCTACACGCCCTACCAGCCGGAGATCTCGCAGGGCCGCCTCGAGGCACTGCTGAACTTCCAGACCATGATTGAGTCCCTCACCGGACTGCCCATCGCGAACGCCTCGCTTCTCGACGAAGCCTCCGCCACCGCCGAAGCCGTCGGTCTGATGGCCCGCGCGGTCAAGAAAGGCCGCCGAGTGCTGTTGGATTCACGCCTGCATCCGCAGGTACTGGCCGTGGCCGCCGAGCGCGCCCGCGCCATTGAGCTGGAGGTCGAGATTGCCGATGTCCGCGATGGCATCGTCGGCGAAGATCTGGTCGGCGCCGTTCTGGCCTACACCGGAACCGAAGGCGATATCGTCGACCCGCGCGCTGCCATCGAGGAGCTGCACACCCGCGGCGCCCTCGCCGCCGTCGTGGCCGACCCGCTGTCGCTGCTCCTTCTGGAGGCTCCGGGTTCGATGGGCGCAGACGTCGTCCTCGGCTCCTCGCAGCGCTTCGGCGTCCCGCTCTTCTTCGGCGGCCCACACGCGGCGTTCATGTCCGTCACGGATAAGCTCAAGCGCCAGCTTCCGGGCCGCATCGTGGGTGTGTCGAAGGACGCCGCCGGCCGCCCCGCCTACCGTCTGGCCCTGCAGACCCGCGAGCAGCATATCCGCCGCGAGCGCGCGACCTCCAACATCTGTACCGCGCAGGCTCTCTTGGCCAACGTGGCCTCCATGTATGCCGTCTACCACGGCCCGCAGGGACTGCAGGAGATTGCGCAGCGTGTGCACGACCGCGCTTCTACTTTCGCTGCAGCAGTCACCGACGCGGGCAAGGAGATTGTCTCCCGCGACTTCTTCGACACCGTGACCGTCACCGGCGTGGATGCCGCTGCCATCAAGGCTCAGCTGCAGGAGCAGGGTTACTTGGTGCGCGCCATCGGCACGGACAAGGTCTCGGTCTCCTTCGGCGAGTCCGCCACCAACGAGGATGTCAACACCCTGGCCGCTGCCTTCGGCGCCGCAGACTCCGCTGATTCCGAGCCAGCCGCGTCTGGCTCCTTCGAGATTCCGTCCTCCGTACAGCGCTCCGAGGCTCCGCTGCAGCACGAGATCTTCAACTCCATCCACTCCGAGACCCAGATGCTGCGTTACCTGCGCACCCTGGCGGATAAGGACCTGGCGCTCGATCGCACGATGATCCCGCTGGGTTCGTGCACGATGAAGCTCAACCCTACCTCCGCCATGGAGCCCATCTCCTGGCCGGAGTTCGCCGGCATCCACCCGTATGCCCCGGAGGAGACCACCGGCGGTTGGCGCGCGCTGATCGACGAGCTCGAGTCCTGGCTCGCCGAAATCACCGGCTACGCCCAGGTGTCCATCCAGCCGAATGCCGGCTCCCAGGGTGAGCTGGCAGGCCTGCTGGCCATTCGCCGCTACCACGTTGCCAACGGCGATCACGGCCGCGATGTCATCCTCATTCCGGCCTCCGCGCACGGCACCAACGCTGCTTCAGCGACCTTGGCCAACCTGCGCGTTGTCGTGGTCAAGACCGCTGACGACGGCTCCATTGACGTCGCCGACCTCGACGCCAAGCTCGAGCAGCACGGCGAGCACGTCGCCGGCATTATGATTACCTATCCCTCCACCCACGGTGTTTTCGACCCCGAGGTGCGCGAGGTCTGCGACAAGGTCCACGCAGCCGGCGGCCAGGTCTACATCGACGGCGCGAACATGAACGCGCTGGCCGGTTGGGCCCGCCCGGGCGTCTTCGGTGGCGATGTCTCCCACCTCAACCTGCACAAGACCTTCACCATCCCGCACGGCGGAGGTGGCCCGGGTGTGGGCCCGGTGGGCGTCGCCAAGCACTTGGTGCCCTTCCTGCCGACGGATGCTAACGACCCCCAGCTGGACCCCGCGCAGCCGGCCACGGAGGGCAGCGGTGTGCCGTCCACCGCATCGCGCTACGGTTCCGCCGGCGTGCTGCCGATTTCCTGGTCTTACCTGGCCATGGTGGGCGCGCAAGGACTGACGGAGGCCACAAGCCACGCCATCCTCGGCGCGAACTACCTGGCGCAGAACCTGAAGGATTCCTTCCCGGTTCTCTACACGGGTAATGCCGGCCTGGTGGCGCACGAATGCATCTTTGACCTGCGCGAGCTGACCGACGCCTCCGGCGTCACCGCCGCTGATGTGGCCAAGCGCCTCGTGGACTACGGCTTCCACGCGCCGACCCTGTCCTTCCCAGTGGCCGGAACCCTCATGGTGGAGCCCACCGAGTCCGAGGACCTGGGTGAGCTGGACCGCTTCATCGAAGCCATGCGCTCCATCCGCGCCGAGATCCAGGAGATCATCGAAGGCAAGGTGGCCTACGAGGACTCCGTCATCCACCACGCACCGTTCAACGCCGAATCCGTCGCCGCCGACGAGTGGAACTTTGCCTTTAGCCGCCAGCAGGCCGCCTACCCGGTGACTTCCCTGCGCGCTAATAAATACTTCCCGCCGGTACGCCGCATCGACGAGGCTTATGGTGACCGCAACCTGGTGTGCACCTGCCCACCGCCAGAGGCCTTTGACTACTCCGACGAGAACCAGGAGGTTTAATCAATGACTGACTACCTGCACTCCCCGCTGCACGCTGAGCATGAGAAGCTCGGCGCCACTTTCACGCCCTTCGGGCCGTGGGAGATGCCGCTGAAGTATGACAATGAGCTTGAGGAGCACCGCGCAGTGCGCAATGCTGCGGGCCTCTTCGACCTGTCCCACATGGGTGAAATCTGGGTCAACGGCCCGGACGCCGCCGAGTTCCTGTCCTACTGCTTCATCTCCAACCTGGTTCCCCTCAAGGTGGGCAAGGCAAAGTACTCCATGATCTGCGCCGAGGATGGTGGCATCATGGATGACCTCATCACCTACCGCTTGGAGGAGACCAAGTTCCTCGTCGTGCCGAATGCTGGCAACGCCGATACCGTGTGGGAGGCTCTCAACGAGCGCGCCGAGGGCTTCGACGTAGACCTGAAGAACGAGTCCCGCGATGTGGCCATGATTGCTGTCCAGGGCCCGAAGGCGCTGGAGATCCTCGTCCCGCTGGTGGAGGACACCAAGCAACAGGCAGTGATGGGCCTTCCCTACTACGCCGCCATGACCGGCAAGGTGGCGCGCAAGTACGCTTTCATCTGCCGTACCGGCTACACCGGCGAGGACGGCTTCGAGCTCATCGTCTACAACTCCGATGCCCCTGAACTGTGGGAAGAGCTGCTCAAGGCTGGCGAGGAATACGGCATCAAGCCCTGCGGCTTAGCAGCGCGCGACTCCCTGCGCTTGGAAGCTGGCATGCCGCTCTACGGCAACGAGCTCACCCGCGATATCACTCCGGTGGAAGCCGGCATGTCCCGCGCCTTTGCCAAGAAGGAGCAGGACTTCGTGGGTGCAAAGGTACTGCGCCAGCGCGCCGAAGAAGGCCCGCAGGCCGTTATTACCGGCCTGGTTTCCTTGCAGCGCCGCGCCGCCCGCGCCGGAGCGGAGGTCTTCGTCGGTGAGAACAAAGTGGGCACGGTGACCTCCGGCCAGCCCTCCCCCACCCTGGGCCACCCTGTCGCGCTCGCGCTCATCGATACCGCCGCAGGCTTGGAGGCTGGCGACGCCGTGGAGATCGACATCCGCGGCAAGCGCTACCCCTTCGAAGTGTCCGCGCTGCCCTTCTACAAGCGCGAGAAGTAAACTCCACTACTGAATCCATCTACCGAAAGGACATCCCTTCTCATGGCTAGTCTTCCTTCCGATTTTTCTTACTCCGAGGACCACGAGTGGATTAACGCAGCTGCTAATTCCGTCGTCGGTTCCACCGTCCGCGTCGGCATCACCTCCGTGGCCACCGACCGCCTGGGGGAGGTCGTCTTCGCCGAGCTGCCGGCCGTGGGCGATACCGTCGAGCACGGCGAGACCTGTGGCGAGGTGGAGTCCACCAAGTCCGTGTCTGACCTCTACTCCCCGGTCACCGGTACCGTGACCGCCGTCAACGAGGGTGTGCACGATGACTACGCCGTCATCAACAACGATCCCTTCGGTGAGGGCTGGCTCTTCGAGGTCGAGGTCACCGAAGCCGGCGAGCTGATGACCGCTGAGGAGTACGCCTCCGCCAACGGCGTGGCCTAAATCTGCGCCTGAACAGCACGCATTCAGCCCTTGTCTGGCTGAATCTTCGCGGGGACTAGCATGGGTATCCATGACTGCTCCCCGCGAACCTTTCTTTCCCGCCAACCGCTCTATTCGCGCTTCCGACGAGCCACTGGAGATCCGCCGCTTGGGCCGCATGGGCTACCAAGAGGCCTGGGATCTCCAGGCCGAGCTCGCCGCAGCGCGGGCGGCGGGCACGCAGGGTGATGTCATCCTCGTGGTTGAGCACCCCAACGTCTACACCGCCGGCAAGCGCACGCAGCCGGAGGATATGCCCGATAACGGCCTGCCGGTCATTGACGTCGACCGCGGCGGGCGCATTACCTGGCACGGCGAGGGCCAGCTGGTGGTCTACCCCATTATCAAGCTGGCGGAACCGGTGGACGTCGTGGACTATGTTCGCCGCCTCGAGGAGGCCATCATCCAAGCCGTCCGCGAACTCGGAGTGAGCACCGCCGGGCGCATCGACGGCCGCTCTGGCGTGTGGGTTCCGTCCACCACCCGCGCCGCCGACCCGGCCGCTCCGAGGCGCGACCGCAAGCTGGGGGCGCTAGGCATCCGCGTTACCCGCGGGGTAACCATGCACGGCCTAGCGCTCAACTGCACCAACACCTTGGAGTACTACGAACACATCGTGGCCTGCGGCATCGACGATGCCGACGTGTCCACGCTCTCGCTGGAGCTTGGCCGCGAGGTCACCATTCAGGAAGCGGAAGCGCCGCTTCTCGACGCCCTCCTCAAAGCCCTCTCAGGTGAACTCACCGTGGCCGACCACACCTTCGCCTCGGCGCCTGATCCCATCAAGGTGGCCAACGAGAAGGCACGCCAAGCCCGCAAAGCAGCAGAGGGAAAACAGAAGATACCCTCGGTGGAATAAACCCGGCTCTCGCAGGACTTGTATTAGGAAGAGCTAACCCCAACGCGTAAAGTGAGGTTCCGTGACTGTTAAGCCTGAAGGACGCAAGATGCTCCGCATTGAGAAGAAAAATGCGGAGTCGCCCATCGAACAGAAGCCACGCTGGATCCGCAACCAGGTTCGCACCGGACCGGGTTATGAGGACATGAAATCCCGCGTATCCGGAGCTTCCCTACACACCGTGTGTCAGGAGGCCGGCTGCCCCAATATTCACGAGTGCTGGGAATCGCGCGAGGCCACCTTCCTCATCGGCGGTGACAAGTGCACCCGCCGCTGCGATTTCTGCGATATCGCCACCGGCAAGCCGGAGGAATTGGACCGCGACGAGCCGCGCCGCGTGGCCGAGAACATCCAGGAGATGGATCTCAACTACACCACCATCACCGGCGTGACCCGCGATGATCTGCCCGACGAGGGCGCCTGGCTCTACGCCGAGGTTGTGCGCAAGATTCATGAGCTCAACCCGCACACCGGCGTGGAGAACCTCACCCCGGACTTCTCCGGTAAGCCGGATTTGCTCCAAGAGGTTTTTGAAGCCCGCCCTGAGGTCTTCGCCCACAACCTGGAGACGGTGCCGCGCATCTTCAAGCGCATCCGCCCGGCTTTCCGCTACGAGCGTTCCCTCGACGTCATCCGCCAGGCTCACGAGTTTGGTTTGATCACCAAGTCCAACCTCATCCTGGGCATGGGTGAAACCGCCGAGGAGATCGAGGAAGCCCTTCGCGATCTCCGCGAGGTGGGCTGCGACATCATCACGATTACCCAGTACCTACGCCCCGGTCCCCGCTTCCACCCCATCGAGCGCTGGGTGCGCCCAGAGGAGTTTGTGGAGCACTCCAAGCTTGCCAAGGAGCTCGGCTTCGGCGGCGTCATGTCCGGTCCGCTGGTGCGCTCCTCCTACCGCGCTGGCCGCCTCTACGTGCAGGCCATGGAGGCCCGCGGCCTCGAGCTTCCGGAGAACCTGAAGCACTTGGCTGAGACTTCCCAGGGCGCTACCGCCCAGGAGGCCTCCACTCTTCTGGAGAAGTACGGCCCCTCCGAGGAGACTCCGGTGACCACGCGCATGGTCAAGTCCCCGGCCGGTGCAGCGAACCCGAACTCTGCGGCGTCCACTATTCGCTAGTTCGATTCTCTTTTTCACCCTCTGACCTCTAAAGTAGGAGCCATGGCTAACGACGACAAGGCATCGCTGAAGGAAGCGAAAAAGCAGGAGCGCGCGGCCAAGCGCGCCCAGCGCAAGCAAAACTGGTCACAGATGTGGCAAGCGTTCAACATGCAGCGCAAGCAGGATAAGGCGCTCATCCCCATCATGCTGGCTGCCTTCTTGGGCATGGGCTTGCTCTTCTTCCTTATCGGCACGCTCTTCAACGGCCAGTGGTTCATGCTCATCCTGGGCTTGGGCATCGGCGCCATCCTGGCCATGTTCCTGTTTACCCGCCGCCTCGAGCGCGACATGTACAAGAAGGTGGAGGATCAGCCTGGCGCCGCCGGCTGGGCTTTGGAGCAGCAGCTGCGCAACACCGTCGGTGTGGTGTGGAAGGTCAAGACTGGTGTGGCCGCTACCCGCCAGCAGGACCTTATCCACCGCGTTATCGGCAACTCCGGCGTCATCTTCGTCGTCGAGGGTGACCGCAAGCGCGTCGGCCCTACTCTTAACCGCTTGAAGAAGCGCGTGGACCGTATGGCCGGCGGCGTGCCGGTGTACGAGGTCTTCGTGGGCAATGGCGAGGACGAGGTTCCCGTGTCTAAGCTGCGCAGCCACATTATGAAGCTGCCGCGCAACTACAACAAGAACGAAACCTACGACAACATTCGCCGTATCGAGGCCATGGATGATCTGCCGGGCACCACCCCGGGTCTGCCCAAGGGTCCGATGCCCCGCCAGGCTCAGAACATGGCGGGTATGAACCGCCGTATGCGCCGCATGCAGGAGCGCAAGGGCGGCAAATAAGCCACTAGCTCCAAGCACAGCAAGGGTCCCTTCCGAGATTCTCGGAAGGGACCTTTTACGTTGCCTTCGAAGCCTCCCGGCCTAGTTGCCTCAGGCCCCCCCAGCAGCTTTATCACTGGTCCCAACAGCTCTAGCTAAATGGCGCCTATCAAAAGGCGTCTTTAACTCTGAAAACGCCGTCTGCACCGCGTAAATGGGCTCTTCCGGTTTCGGGGTGCGTAGCGGGGTGAGGTAGAAATCGACGGGTTCAGCGGGTCACCACAACATGTAGG